>NZ_JBDHZL010000027.1:0-29157 GCF_039811905.1 Nigerium sp.
CGCCGCCCGCGCGGCCGCCTCCTCACGGGCCGCCTTCTCGGCCGCGGCCTTCGCCGCCGCCCGCCGCCGCGCCTCGGCGAGCGCCGCCTGCCGGGCAGCCTCCCGCTCGGCCGCGATCTGAGCCTGGATCTGCTTCTGCAGCCGCGCCTCCTCGGCGCTGAGCTGCCGGTAGCGCGCCTCGTCGGCGGCCAGCTCGCCCTGCGCGGCGGCCTTGTTCTTCTCGTTCGCGGCGACCAGCGTCGCCACGCGGGCCGCCTGCGCGGACGCCGATGCCTCCAGCCCAGCAATCACCTTCACCTGGGCCGCCGCGGCGGCCTTGTCGGCCGCGACCTTGCGCTCCACCTCGGCCTGCCGGGCCTGAGCGGCGCGCAGCGCGACGAGGGCCTCGTCGAGAATGCGCTTCTGATGCGATTCGGCGTCGAAGATCGTGGTGCTCCACTGGACGCGCTGGGCGAGGTCGGCGGTCGATTCGCTGCCGAACATCACCGACACGCCCATGAGGTCGGATTGCTGCTGGAATTGCTCGCGGGCCGACTCGCCCATCACCCGGCGCTGCTCGTCGACCTTTTTGATTCCGGCAATGGTCGCGGCCTTCGCGGCCGCCAACTCGGCCTGCTCCACCTTCAATTTCGCCGCCAATTCCGCATCGTAGGCGCGGGCCGCGGAAAGCTGCGAACGAATGTCGTTCAGACGTGCCTGTGCGGCGTCCAATTCGCTTTGGGATTGCAGGAGTTTATCGGTGGCGGATTGCACCTGCGATTGGGACGCCGCGACGTCGCCGGCGGCCGAGCGCTGCTGCGCCTGGATGGCCGCGGCCCGCTGCTGCTTGGCCTTGACGGTGTCACCGATGGCGGCGGGACTGGCGACGCCCACTGTCAGGGCAACAACGGTCACGCCCAGACCGAGCCGGACGCCCGCCCGTCGTAGCGGTGAACGGCGGAGGTAAGTGGCCTCGTGCACAGTCGTTTCCCCAATCATCTCGGTGAGAGCGACCGGCCGGAGGCGTCAAACCTTGAGGTACCTCCGGGTCGCGATCAACGTGGGGATAATAGAGAGAACAACCGCCACGGCCACAAGTACCACCATGGCGATAACGACGTGATTCCAGTCCACCCACGGCACAGTCTGAATGCTGGGTCTAGCTTTTCCGAGGATCACGAACTGCTCGAGGGCCGCCAGAGTGCCGTTGGCCAGAAGCGCGCCGGCCAATGCGGCGATCAGAGATTCCAGCAGGAACGGAGCCATGATGTAGAAGTTGCTGGCGCCGACCAGTCTCATGATGCCCAACTCGCGCCTTCGCGAAAACGCGGCCATGCGGATCGTGTTCCCGATCTGCAACGCGGCGGCCAACAACAGCAACGCGGACGCCCCCACCGTCAGGGCCTGGGCCAGGTTCATCCAGCCGAACAGGGGCTCCAGGTACTGCCGCAGGTCCTGCACGGCCTGGACGCCCGGCATCCCCTCGACCGCGGAACGCACCCCCTGATATTCCTCAGGGTTCTTGAGCTTGATACGGAAGAGATCCTGCATATCGGACGCCCGCATCGTCCCAAGAATAGAAGAGTCCTTATAAACTTCTCGGAATTCCTCGTACACCTGATCTTTGCTCTGGTAAAAGACGGTCTGCACCTCGGCATTCGACTCCAGGGCAGCGCGGACGGCGTCCTTCTGGGCCTGGGTCGCGTCCTGGCCCGGGTCGCAGTTCTGACCCTGGGACGCCGCGGTGCACAGGAAGACCGTGAGCTCGATCCGGTCGTACCAGCGGCCCTTGATGAGGTCCACCTGCTGGGCGGAGAGGACCCCGATGCCGAACAGCGACAGGGAGACCCACATCGTCACGACCACGGCGAGGGTCGCGGTGAGGTTGCGGCGGAGTCCGGAGAAGGTCTCGGACAGTGTGTGGCGCATCAGCTTCCTTCTTCTCTCGGCGTCGGGCGGCTAGGAGCCGTACACGCCCTTGCTCTGATCGCGGACGACGGCCCCATCGACCAACTCGATGACGCGCTTGCGCATCTGGTCGACGATCGTCGAATCGTGGGTGGCCATCACGACGGTCGTGCCGGTCCTGTTGATGCGGTCGAGCAGCTTCATGATGCCGACGCTCGTCGCCGGGTCGAGGTTGCCGGTGGGCTCGTCGGCCAGCAGGATCGGCGGCCGGTTGACGAACGCCCTGGCCAGCCCGACGCGCTGCTGCTCGCCGCCGGAGAGCTCGTCGGGGAGGCGATCCTCCATGCCGGACAGGCCCACCATCTCGATGGTCTCGGGGACGGTCCGGCGGATCACCGAGCTCGGCTTGCCGATGACCTTCAGCGCGAACGCGACGTTCTGATACACGTTCTTGCCGGGGAGGAGGCGGAAGTCCTGGAACACGATGCCCACCTTGCGGCGCAGCCGCGGGATGCGCCACGACGGCAGGCGTCCGACGTCGCTGCCCGCCACGTACACGTGCCCGCGCGTCGGCCGGTACTCCCGCAGAATCAGGCGCAGGAACGTCGACTTGCCCGACCCCGACGCGCCGACGAGGAAGACGAACTCCCCCTTGTCGATCCCGACGTTCACGTCCCTGAGCGCCTGGTGCGTCTGCCCCTCATACGTCTTGGAGACGTCCTGGAATTTGATCACGGTGCTTCCCGGTGTCGACGACGGTGCATCGCCGGGCTCCCCCGGACGACCGTCACCGAGCATAGGTTGCGCATGATTCGGCGAGCACGAGGCGCGCCCGTCGTGGGACAGGATGGCGACTCTTAGTCCGCATCATCTGGCCGGACGCCGGCGGCGTCCGATCGGGAAAGCCTGGGACGCCGCCCGCACCCGCGTGCGGGCCGCTGCGACCCGGGCGGCTACTCGGCGTCGGCGCGGCGACGCCAGCGGATGCCGGCGTCCAGGAAGCCGTCGATGTCGCCGTCGAAGACGGCGTCGGGGTTGCCAACCTCGTAGTCGGTGCGGAGGTCCTTGACCATCTGGTAGGGGTGCAGCACGTAGCTGCGCATCTGGGAGCCCCAACTGTTGCCGCCGTCGCCCTTGAGGGCGTTCATCTCGGCCTCGCGGTCGCGGCGCGCCTTCTCGAGCAGCCGCGACTGCAGGACGCGCAGGGCGGCCGCCTTGTTCTGCAACTGGCTCTTCTCGTTCTGACAAGACACGACGATGCCGGTCGGCAGGTGCGTGATGCGGACGGCCGAATCCGTCGTGTTCACCGACTGGCCGCCGGGGCCGGAGCTGCGGAACACGTCGACGCGGATGTCGGCCTCGGGGATGTCGATGTGGTCGGCCTCCTCCGTGACCGGCAGCACCTCCACGCCGGCGAAGCTCGTCTGGCGGCGGCCCTGGTTGTCGAACGGGCTGATGCGCACCAGGCGGTGCGTGCCCTGCTCGACCGACAGCATGCCGTAGGCGTACTGCTCGCGGATCGTGAACGTGGCCGACTTGATGCCCGCCTCCTCGGCGTAGCTCGTGTCGTAGACCTCGCTCGGGTAGCTGTGGCGTTCGGCCCAGCGCAGGTACATGCGCAGCAGCATCTGCGCGAAGTCGGCGGCGTCGACCCCGCCGGCCTCGGAGCGGATGGTCACCATCGCGTCCCGCTCGTCGTACTCGCCCGACAGGAGCGTGCGCACCTCGAGCGCCTCGATGTCGTCGGACAGCTTGGCGGACTCCCGCTCGGCCTCCGCGAGGGAGGCCGAGTCGCCCTCCTCTTCGGCGAGCTCGACCAGGACGCCGAGGTCGTCGAGCCGCTGGCGAAGCTTCTCGACGCGCTCGACCTCGGCCTGCAGGCGCGACAGTTTCGAGGTGACGCGCTGGGCGTTCTCCTGGTCGTCCCACAGGTCGGGGGCCGAGACCTCCTGCTGAAGCTGCGCGATCTCCGCCTTCTTGCGGGCGGGGTCGACGACGGCCTCGATGGAGGTCAGCGACCTGTCGAGCGCGGGAATCTTCTCCAGGATGTCTGCGGCTGCCACGAAGGAAGAGCCTACCCTGCGAGTGCCGCAGGAGGCTCACCCGCGTGGGCCGCCGCTACACCTGGCTGCACTCCTGACCGGCGGCCTTGTCGAAGTGGACGAACGCGGCACCCTCGGCGTCGTTGACCGCCACCGAGCGGGCGCCGTCGCCGACCAGGCCGCGGCAGATGGCGAGGGCGTCGTCCACCCGGCGGTCGCGGCTGCGCCCCTCGATGGACGTCCGCACGACGTAGTGACCCGGGGAGGCGATCGTCGCCTTCTTGATGTAGCGCCCCGAGCGTCCGGCAAGCTTCTTCGCCTGCGACGTGACCTCGTAGCCCTCGTCGCTGTCAGCGGCTGCCGCCACCACAGACGGGCTCTGCGACGACGGCGTGGTGTTGGCGGTCGCGCAGCCCCCCAGCAGCGCGATCGGGAGCAGGGCCCAGACGATCCTGCTATTCATGATGCGTTCTCCATCCGTTACGCGTGTGGTCCACCCCGATGGTGTCCCGGCGAAGGTCCAGACCCGAAGGGGTGACACGAGGGGGTTGGTACGCGTGACAAGGGGTGATGCACCGCGCGGCGGACGGCTGGCGTCCCTATTTCTGGGGACGCCGAGGGCGCCGGCGGGCGCGCGGGCCTGAGGGGATGCTTAATCCCCCTCGCAGTAGGGGTCGTCCGGGTGGCTCAGGCAGTACTCGTGGGACCGGTAGGTGCCGTGCTTCTTCTGGTACTCAAGGCGGTCTTGGTCGGTATCGCGGCACTTCCCACCGGAATACGCGCCTCCCTTGGCCTCGCACCTGAGTTGCGCCTTGCTCGCAGCACCCACGCAGACCTCTAACTCCATGTGACCGCCCTTGGCCTCGCATTGACGAGACTTCTTCAGGTACGCAAGCTGACCCTCGAACCTCGCCCGGTCAGCGGCCTTGGAGGAGCAGTGGATCAGCTTTCCCGTCACGCCGTCGTACACGGGGTTTGCAGACTTGCCACACGCCGCGACCGCGGCCCGGTAGTTGCGCTGGAAGGCGGTGAGCTTGCTCTTCTTCGTCGCGGTCGAGGGTGCCGCGTCCGCGCGGGTCGCCTTCGTCGTTCTCTCGGACGCCGTCGCGGGCCGGGGGGTCTTCACCGGTGCGGAGGGGGTCGGGCTCGGCGCGGTCGGAGGCGCCGGGCTCGCGACGATCGACGAGGGACTCGCCTCGGGGACGGACGCCGGGGGTGCGGGGGCGGACGAGCACCCGCCCAGCACGAGGGTGAGCGTGGCGAGGACGCCGAACAACCGTGAAGACATAGGAAATACCTTATGGTCCACACGGGCCAGACCGACCGTTGGCGTCGACCTCGACGACCGGCCCGCCACTTCGCAGACGAAAACCGACCTCGCGCGTGTTGCGGCACGCGCGAGGTCGGTTTTCGTCTGCGACGTGAGGACAACGTCTGCGAGGTGGGTTCGGCGGCGGCGTCCAGGCGAGGCCGACGTGTTCCGAATGAGGCGACGGGCCTACACTGCCGGGGTGTCCACGTCAGTCCTGCCGAAGCGGCCCTCACGGCGTCCTGACAAGGGGACCAACCCGCTGACGTGGGCGGTCCCGGCCGCACTCGTGTTGACCGTTGTGGTCTGGCTCGTCGGTGAGCAGATCCACCGCACCGACCTGCTGCCGGACGCCGGGGCGTCCTGGTACTACTGGAAGCTGCCCGAGCCCACCGTCTGGACGCGGCTCTCCGCGTGGGGCGGGTACGTCGCTCACCAGCTCGCGATGTGGGGCCTCATCTTCTACGCGCAGACCCGTGTCGGCCGCTACACCGGCGGGCTGCACCGCATCAACGTCGTGGCGCTGGGCGTGAACGCGGCGTTCATCGCCGCGCACCTGGCGCAGAGCGTCCTCTTCTACGACGGTCTGGCCCAGGACGTCTCGATCTACAGTTCGCAGGGGTCGGTGATCCTGCTGCTGGTCGTCGTGCTGCTGATGGAGAACCGGCGCCGCGGCCTGTTCTTCGGCCGGGCCGCGCCCCTGCCACGCCGGGTGATCGACGTGGCCCGGCGCTACCACGGCTACCTGTTCAGTTGGGCCGCCGTCTATACGTTCTGGTATCACCCCGCCGAGAACACCCAGGGTCACCTCATCGGGTTCTTCTACATGTTCCTGCTGCTCATCCAGGGCAGCCTGTTCTTCACGCGCGCCCACACCAACCGCTGGTGGACGCTGACGCTCGAGGCGCTCGTGCTCGTCCACGGGGCGCTCGTAGCGGTCATGCAGGCGGGGCCGACGGGCTTCTGGCCGATGTTCTTCTTCGGGTTCCTCGGCGTCTTCGTGATCACCCAGATGCACGGGGTCGGGCTGACGCGGCGCACCCGGTGGCTGATCGGCGGCGGCTACGTCCTGGCGGTCGTCGGGGTCTACTCCGTGCGCGGCTTCGCCAAGATCGACGAGATCGTGCGCATTCCGATCATCGAGTACGCGCTGGTGGTCCTGTTGGCGCTGCTCGCGTGGCCGATCGTCGCGCTGACGGACGCCGTGGGCGTCCGTCGGTCGCGAGCGGCGGCCCGGGTGTCGCGAGCAGCAGGACGGGAGTCCCGCGCGGTGGGCGCCGAGACTGATCAGGGGTCGGTCGGGCCCTGACCGGCGGGTGCGGCGACCACGTAGGGTGGGCGGCGGGCCCACTCGGGCCCTTCGATTCGCGAGGAGGCGAAGCATGGCAACACGCAACGGCAGCGCGGTCTGGAAGGGCGATCTGAAGTCCGGCACCGGCGAGGTGACGGTCGGCAACGGCGTCTACCAGGGCAATTACTCGTTCAAGTCCCGCTTCGAGGACGGCGACGGCACCAACCCCGAAGAGCTCATCGCTGCGGCCCACGCCGGCTGCTATTCGATGCAGCTCTCCGCGATGCTCGCCGAGGGCGGCCAGACGCCGACGAGCGTGGAGACCTCCGCGGTGTGCAGCCTGCGCAACGTCGACGGCAAGCCGACGATCACCAAGATCGAGCTGACCACGGTCGGCGAGGTGCCGGGGCTGTCCGAGGAGGAGTTCCAGCAGACGGCCAAGGAGGCCAAGGAGGTCTGCCTCATCACCCGCGCGCTGGCCGGCGTCGACGACATCGAGCTCACCGCGAGCCTCAAGGGCTGACGGCGTCGGGCTTGCTGGCGACGGGGCCGGCCGATGGGTGACCCCGTGGTTCACGCGGTGGGCGCAGAGGGACTCGAACCCCCGGCCGCCTCCTTGTAAGGGAGGAGCTCTGCCAACTGAGCTATGCGCCCGCAGCCGCGGCTGGCGCGGCGCCCCCATTGTGGCAGGGGTCGAGCCGACCGGGAAACGCGGCGCTCAGAGCCAGCCGTTGTCCGTCGCGGTGCGGAGCGCCTCGGCGCGGTTGCGGGCGCCGAGCTTGCCGATCGCGCTGCTGAGGTAGTTGCGGACGGTCCCCTCGCTGAGGAAGGCCGCGTGCGCGATCTCGGCGGTCGACGCACCCCCGGACGCTGCCGCCAGCACCTGCGCCTCCTTCTCGGTGAGGGGCGACGGACCGATCGACAGCGACGCGATCGCCAGTTCCGGATCCACCACCCGCAACCCGGACGCGGCCGCCCGGATCCCCTCGACCAGCCGCTCCGCCGGGGCGTCCTTCACCATGAACCCGATCGCGCCGGCCTCGATGGCCCGGCGCAGGTAGCCGGGGCGTCCGAACGTCGTGACGATCACCACGCGCGCCCCCGGGGACGCCGCGAGCAGCGGCGCGACGGCGTCGATGCCGTCCTCGGCGCCCAGCCCGCCATCGGGCATCTGGACGTCGAGCAGCACGACGTCCGGACTCGTCTGCCCGGCGACGGCGACCGCCTCGGCGCACGTCCCGGCTGTCCCGACGACCGTCAGGTCGTCCTCGAGGTTCAGCATCGTGGCCAGCGCCGTCCGGATCATCGCCTGGTCGTCGGCCAACAAGACCCTGATCATGACTCCCCCTCCGGAAGGCTCGCCCGGACGGTCGTCCCGCCCGGCCCCGACTCCACCTCCAGGACGCCGCCGGCGTCCGACAGCCGCGCGCGCAGTCCGGCGAGCCCGGACCCGGACCTCTCCCGCAGCCCGAGGCCGCGGCCGTCGTCGGCCACGGAGACCGTCCGCTCGCCGGTGTCGATGCGGCACGTGGTCGCCCCCGCGTGCCGGACGACGTTCGTCACCGCCTCCCGCACCACGTAGCCGAACAGCTCGCTGGCCGCGTCGTCCAGCGGCGGCAGCGCGGTCGGCGCCTCGCAGGCCAGGCCCGCCGCACTCAGCACCGACCGCGCGGAGGCGATCTCGGTCGCCAGCCGCACCTCCCGCATCCCGGACGCCGTCGCGCGCACGTCCGCCAACGCCTGCCTCGTCACGCGGGCCAGGTCGCCGATCTCCGCCTCGGCGGCCGCGGGGTCCCGGCTGACCAGGCGCTGCGCCAGGTCGGCCTTCACCGCGATCGTCGTCAGCGAGTGCCCGAGGATGTCGTGCAGGTCGCGGCCGATCCGCTCGCGCTCGGCGGCGACGGCGAGCACCGCCGTCCGGCGCTCCTCGCGGCGCAGCGCCGCCCGCGTGTGCTCCAGCTCGAGGCCGAACCCGATCGAGAAGCCGAGCCCCGCGCCCATGATCGCCATCACGATCGCGAACGGCTCCTGCGCCACTGCGCCGAGCCCGACGCCGCCCACGACCAGCACCAGCAGCAGCCAGCGCGCGACCGGCCAGGCGATGAGGCACGCCGCGGACGACGTGACGAACGGCAGGTAGTAGACGGGCTGCGCTTCGTTGCCCGTGATCTGGGCCATCGCGACCAGCGCGAGCATCAGCCCGGCCAGCCACAGCCAACGCGCCCACTCGGGCCAGTGCGCCACCACGGTCGAGCCGAGGAAGAAGGCGGCAATGGCGACCGTGTCGGCCAGCATCAGGCCGACGCGCCAGGGCTCCAGGGCACCCGCCGCGTAGTACAGCGGGATCAGCAGGAACAGGACGCTCGGCAGGAAGTACCCGGCCCCCTGGGCGATGGCTCGCCGGTACCAGGGCAGGCCGTCGGCCGCCGGGTCATGGCCCGGGGCCGGGGCCGAGCCGAGATGGAGTGCAGGCATGGTCGCCGATCAGCGTCGCGAGGTACGGACGGCCCGACGGTAGCCCAGGATGCCCAGCCCCACCAGCGCGGCGCACCAGACGCCGATCGTCGCGACACCCTGCCACGGGAACGCGCCGCCCATGACCGGCCACTGGCCGAGCTGCCCGGCCCAGTAGGACGGCAGCAGGCGTCCGATGCGCTGCAGGAACTCCGGCATCATGTCCAGCGGGAACCACAGCCCGCCGATCATCGAGAGCGCGAGCATCACCAGGGTCGTCGCGGCGCCGGCGGTCTGCGGCTTGAACCACAGACCCAGCACGACCCCGAGCAGCACCATGGGCAGCAGGGCCGCCAGCAGGACGCCGAACGTGGCCGCCCACGTCCCCACCGGCATCCGGACGCCGCGCGCCACCCCGCACAGAAACACGGCCACGATCGCCGGCGCGACCGCGAAGACCGCGGCGATCACCTTCGCGACGAAGAACTCCAGGGGCGTCAACGGGGTGATCATCAGTTGCCGGAACCAGCCGGTGCTCCGCTCGGACTGGATCTCCGCGCCGGCGCTCATCGCCGCGCCGAGCCCGCCGTAGGCGGCCATCGTCACCATCATCACGGCCGCGACCGTGACGCCGCCCTGGGCGATCTGGTCGCCGTAGATGCCGGCGAAGAACAGGTACATCGTGGTCGGCAGCGCGATGACGAACGCGAGGAACGACCAGTCGGTGAGCGTCCGGCGGACGCTCGAGCGCGCGTACGACAGCAGCCGGCGCGCGCGTCCGGAGCCGGGCGCGGGACGCCGCGAGGCCTCGGTCGGCGCGGCGGCGGATTCGGGGGTCAGGGTGGTCATGAGCGTTTCTCCTGGTGGGATCGGGGTGGGTCAGGCGACGAGCTGAAGGAAGGCGTCCTCGAGGCTGGGCGAGGCGACCTCGACGGCGTGCACGTCCGGGTCGGCGAGCAGGGCGCGCAGGGTGGCGTCCGAATCGCTCGAGTTCAGCAGATACCGGACGCCGCGGCGCTCGGCGCCGACGACGCCGGGCAGCCCCGAGTAGTCACGCTCGGGGCCCTCGAACGAGACGTGGCGGCCCCCGACGACGGCCTTGATCTGCGGGCCCGTCCCGTCGGCCGCGACCCGGCCGTCGTTCAGCACGACGATCCGGTCGGCGAACTCGTCGGCCTCGTCCAGGTAGTGGGTCGCGAAGACGACGGTGCGGCCGTCCGCGATGAGGCCCTCCATGGCCGCCCAGAAGCGGCGGCGGGAGTCCACGTCCATGCCGACGGTCGGCTCGTCGAGCAGCAGGAGGCGCGGGTCGGGCATGATCGCGAGCGCGAACCGGACGCGCTGGGCCTGGCCGCCTGAGAGCCGGCTCGTCGACGCGCGGAGAAACCCCTCGACGCCCGAGCGCTCGATGACCTGCTGGAGCGGCAGCGGCCGGGCGTGCAGACCGTGGACGGTGCGCAGCAGGCCGGCCACCGACGTGTCAGGCAGCAGGGCGCCGTTCTGCAGCATCGCCCCGACGTCGCCCGACCGGACCGCCGCGCGCGGCGAGCGACCGAAGATCCGCAGCTCGCCGGCGTCCGGGCTGGTCAGGCCCAGGATCATCTCGGTCGTCGTGGACTTGCCGGCCCCGTTGGGGCCGAGGAGGGCCAGGATCTGCCCGGCGGGGACGGTGAGGTCGAGATGGTCGACGGCCGTGAGGCGTCCGAAGGTCTTCGTGAGCCCGGAGGCCGCCACGGCGGCGCTGGTGTTCTGCATGACTCCATCGTCGCGAGGGCGGCACCCGGGGGTCAGGGGGCGTCGTCACGACCTGGAGATGACAACTGTCACCCGGACGCCCGCCGCCCTAGTCAGGCTCGAAGATCTGCTCGATCGGCAGCTCGAACACCGCCGCGATCCGGAACGCCAGGGGCAGGCTCGGGTCGTACTTGCCCGACTCGAGGGCGTTGACGGTCTGCCGGGAGACGTCCAGACGCTCGGCGAGCCCACCCTGGGTGAGCCCGTCGCGCGCCCGCAACTCCTTCAGCCGGTTCTTCACCCGCGCCTCCGGACGATCACCGACCCGATCGCCCAGCAGCCGGCGTAGATCACCCACACGAACATCCAGTTCAGCGGCGGCGCGCCGACCGTCTGCATGATGCCGTAGGTGAACGTGAGCAGCGACCCGCCGCCGAAGCCGATCGCCAGCGCGCGCGTCAGATCGCGCGACTGCAGTTCGTCGGCCTCGGAGGCGTACCTGGCCACCGCCCACACGACGCCCACCATCGCGGGCACGGGCAGGGCCATCGCGGCGAACCGCCACGGCGAGTCCCCCAGCGTCCGGGCGATCGCGATGCCCACGAACAGCAGGACGACGTAGGACGCCATCGCCACGGCGAACCGGACGACGTACCGCCGCCCCGCCTTCCGGCGCTCCAGCGCGCTCACGCCGCCACCGCCGCGAACAGCAGGGGCAGGCCCAGCCCGACCACGTCGGCGAGCCAGTGGCCGATGATCAGCGGCCAGAGGCGTCCGAACTTGCGGGCCAGCAGGCCCAGCAGCAGGCCGCCGGCGAAGGTTGCCGCGAACCGGACGACCGCCGCCTGCGGGTTGCCCCACGCGAACACCACGTGCTGCAGGCCGAAGAAGACCGCCGTCACGACCAGCCCGGCGAGCGAACCGAGCCGGGCCGACCACCGCGGCTGCAGGTACCCGCGGAAGAGCACCTCTTCGGCGAACGCGATCGTGACCGGCATCAGCAGCGTCGCCCACAGGCCGAACCACACCGGGACGCGGAACCCCTCGCCGCCCGCCGGCCTCGGCGGCGCGCCGCCGTACATCAGCAGGTTGCCGGCGTAGGTGACCGCGAGCAGGACGATCATCAGCCCGAGCGCGATCAGCAGCCCCCAGGCGACGTCCGCACCCCGGAAGCGCCCGATGACGCCCCGCAGCGACTGCCCGTCGCGGGCCAGCAGCCGGACGACCACGAGCAGGGTCAGCACGTCCACCCCCACGATCGCGACGTTGAGGCTCAGCGGGCCCCACGTCGCGGCATGCGCGACGCCCAGGGTGCGCAGGGTGAGCGAGACTGCGCCGAGCGCGAGCAACAACAGGGCGGGGCGCAGAAGGGAGAGCCCGGCGAGCGCCGGGATCGAAACACCATGGGACGCCGCGGGCTTCGCCGGGCGGATCTGCGTGTCGGTCATACCCCTAAGGTAAAGGTCGCTTGACAGCCAAGTCAAGCGTGCTTGACATAATGTCCAGCGAACTTGACTCAGCGGCGCCCGCTGCGCGGCCGCACCACCTTCTGCGCGAGCCAATCGTCGGAGACCTTCACCGGGTTGGCCAGCGACAAGCCGGCCGTGGCGGACGCCTCGTTGATGTCGGCCGCGTCGACGTAGCCGGCTCGCCCCACCTTGGGGGTCATGAGCCAGACGCACCCAGCCTCGCCGAGGTCGCGCAGGGCGTCGACGAGCCCGTCCACCAGGTCACCGTCGTCGTCGCGCCACCAGAGCAGCACCGCATCCACAGCCTCGAGCGGGTCCTCCACCATCTCGGCATCGATCGCGTCCATGATCGCGTCGCGCAGGGACTCGTCGACGTCAGAATCCCACCCCAGTTCCTGCACCACGTCGCCCTGCTTCAGGCCCATCGCAACGATGCCCCGGGCCTTCTTACCCCCGGGTCCCGTTGAGCTACCCACGCGTACTCCTCCGCCCCTTCGTCCAGCAGTGCCCCCAAGCCTGCCAGACAATCAACCCGGTTGGGCAGAGCCTCCGCGCCACAACACCACATCCGGACTTGTGAAAAGACGGCGAGGGCGGCCCGATCGGACCCCCTTCGCTCGGCTCAGCCGGCGTCCTTAGGCGTCGCCGCCCGCGTTACCGGAGGAACCCGCGTTCACATTGAGCAGGTCGTACTTCTCCGCGGCCTGCCGGGGCAGGTCGGGATCGAGCTCGCCCGACTCGGCCAGCAACTGCATGGCGCGCACTGCGATCGACGGGCCGTCGATGTGGAAGAACCGCCGGGCCGCTGCGCGGGTGTCGGAGAACCCGAACCCGTCTGCGCCCAGCGAACCCCACTGCTGCGGGACCCACTGTGCGATCTGGTCCTGCACCTGGCGCATGTAGTCCGACACGGCCACGACCGGGCCCGGACGCCCCTCCAGCCGCTGGGTGAGGTACGGCACGCGCTGCTCGGCGTCGGGGTGCAGGAACCGCTGCTCGTCGCACTCCATCGCATCGCGGCGCAGCTCGGTCCACGACGTCACCGACCACACGTCGGCGACGATGCCCCAGTCGTTCTTGAGCAACTCCTGGGCCTCCAGCGCCCACGGGACGCCGACGCCGGACGCCAGCAACTGCGCGCGACGCGCGTCCTCGCCCACGCCCTCGGTCGAGCCCTCCTTGAGCAGGTACATGCCCTTGAGGATGCCTTCGACGTCGACGTTCTCCGGCTCGCGCGGCTGGACGATCGGCTCGTTGTACACCGTGAGGTAGTACATGATCTCCTCGGGATCGTCGCCGTACATGCGGCGCAGGCCCTCCTGCATGATGTACGCGATCTCGTAGGCGTAGGCCGGGTCGTACTGGACGACCGCCGGGTTCGTGGCCGCCAGCATCGGGCTGTGCCCGTCCATGTGCTGCGTGCCCTCACCGGTCAGCGTGGTGCGGCCGGCCGTGGCGCCGAGCATGAAGCCCTTGGCGAGCTGGTCGCCCGCCGCCCACATCGCGTCGCCGGTGCGCTGGAAGCCGAACATCGAGTAGAAGATGTAGATCGGGACCATGGGCAGCCCGTGCGTCGCGTACGACGTGCCGGCGGCAGTGAACGCGGCCACCGAGCCGGCCTCGTTGATGCCGAGGTGCAGGATCTGCCCGGTCTTCGCCTCGCGGTACGACAGCATCAGCTCGTGGTCGACAGGCGTGTAGTTCTGGCCGTGCGGGCTGTAGATCTTGATCGTCGGGAAGAACGAGTCCATGCCGAACGTGCGCGCCTCGTCGGGGATGATCGGCACGACGTGGGGCGCGAACTCCTTGTCGCGCATGAGGTCCTTGAGCAGACGCACCCAGGCCATCGTGGTCGCGATCTGCTGGTGCCCCGAGCCCTTCTTGACGCTGGCGTAGGCCTTGTCGTCGGGCAGCTTGAGCTTCTTGGTCCAGCTCGTGCGGCGCTCGGGGACGCCGCCGCCGAGCACGCGGCGACGCTCGAGAGCGTAGGCGATGCGATCGTCGGACGCCTCCGGCCGGATGAACGGCGGCTCGTACGGGTTCTCCTCGAGCTGCTGGTCGCTGACCGGCATGTCGAGACGGTCGCGGAACTGCTTGAGGTCGTCGAGCGCGAACTTCTTCATCTGGTGGGTCGCGTTGCGCCCGGCGAAGTGCTGGCCGAGGAAGTAGCCCTTGATCGTGTGGGCGAGGATGACGGTCGGGGCGCCGGTGAACTTCGTGGCCGCGTCGTAGGCCGCGTACACCTTGCGGTAGTCGTGGCCGCCGCGGGTCAGGTGCCAGATGCGGTCGTCGTCCCACCCCTCGACCATCTTCTCCGTGCGCGGGTCGCGCCCGAAGAAGTGATCGCGGACGTACTTGCCGTCGTTCGCCTTGAACGTCTGGTAGTCACCGTCGGACGTCGTGTTCATCACGTTGACGAGCGCGCCGTCCTTGTCCTTCGCGAGCAGCTCGTCCCACTGGCTGCCCCAGACGACCTTGATCACGTTCCAGCCGGCGCCCCGGAAGAACGCCTCGAGCTCCTGCATGATCTTGCCGTTGCCGCGCACCGGGCCGTCGAGGCGCTGCAGGTTGCAGTTGACCACGAACGTGAGGTTGTCGAGCTCTTCGAACGCCCCCCACTGCAGGGCGCCGCGGCTCTCGACCTCGTCCATCTCGCCGTCGCCGAGGAACGCCCAGACGTGCTGCTGCGACGTGTCCTTCAGGCCGCGGTTGTGCAGGTACTTGTTGAACTGCGCCTGGTAGATGGCGTTGATCGGGCCGATGCCCATCGAGACGGTCGGGAACTCCCAGAACCAGTCCATCTGATGGGGGTGCGGGTAGCTCGGCAAAGCCCGGATCTTGCCGTCCACGATGTGGCTCTTCTCCTGGCGGAAGCCGTCCAGGTCGGCCTCTTCGAGGCGTCCCTCGAGGTAGGCGCGCGCGTATATGCCGGGGCTCGCGTGACCCTGCCAGAAGACCTGATCGCCGCCGCCCGGGTGATCCTTGCCCCGGAAGAAATGGTTCAGGCCGACCTCGTACAGCGTCGCCGACGACGCGTAGCTGGAGATGTGGCCGCCGACGCCGATGCCGGGCCGCTGCGCCCGGTGCACCATGACCGCGGCGTTCCACCGGACGAGGCGCCGGAACTTGCGCTCCAGATCGACATCGCCCGGATACCAGGGCTCTTCTTCCGGCCCGATGGTGTTGACGTAGTCGGTCGCCGTCAGCGACGGGACGCCGAGCCGCCGCGAGCGTGCCCGCTCCAGCAGCTTGAGCATGACGTAACGGGCGCGGTTACGCCCCGTCGCCTCGATCAGCCCGTCGAGAGACTCAAGCCATTCGGCGGTCTCTTCGGAGTCGATGTCGGGGAGATTCGTGGGGAGGCCGTTGAGGATCGGTCCCGCCTTGTCGCTTCGAGGCACGCGGCGTCCTTTCTCGCTGTTTCTCGATGGTGAGAAGTTCGGTGCCCATCCTCGCGCATCCGGGGACGTTCCGCCACGACGGAGTGTAGGAATCGGGCGCTCCGGCTAGAGCGTAGCCCACTGCAGCAGCCTCTCGAGAGGCCACGTGTTGATCACGCGCTCGGGCCCGATGCCGGCCCTCTGCGCGCGTGCTGCACCGTACGCCTGGAACTCCAGTTGGCCCGGGGCGTGCGCGTCGGTGTCGATCGCGAACAGGCAGCCGACCTCGGACGCCAGCGCGAGGAGGTCGTCCGGCGGATCGCACCGCTCGGGGCGGCTGTTGATCTCGACGGCGACGTCGAACTGGCGGCAGGCCTCGAAGACGACCTCCGCGTCGAAGGACGACGGCGGCCGCGTGCCGCGGTCGCCGGCCACGAGGCGTCCGGTGCAGTGACCCAGGACGTTGGTGCGGGGGTTCGCGATCGCCGTGACCATGCGCCGCGTCATCGCCGCGGCGTCCATGCGCAGTTTGCTGTGGACGCTGGCGACGACGACGTCGAGGCGGGCCAGCATGCGGGGGGCCTGGTCGAGGCTTCCGTCGTCGAGAATGTCGGTCTCGATGCCGGAGAGCACCCTCAGGTCGAGCACCGCGTTGAGGTCGGCGATGAGCTCGAGTTGGGCCGTGAGCCGCTCCGCGTCGAGGCCGTGCGCGACCGTGAGGTGCGGCGAATGGTCGGTGACCACGCAGTATTCGTGCCCGAGCGCCTGGGCGCAGAGCATCATCTCCTCCACCGAGCTCGACCCGTCCGACCAGTCGGAGTGGGTGTGCAGGTCGCCGCGTAGGTCGGCCAGCAGGGGCACCTCCCCGGGCACGAGCGGTTCCCGCGCGGCCCGCAACTCGGCGAGGCGGCCCGGCACCTGGCCGGCCACCGCCTGGGCGATCACGGACGCCGTCGACGGCCCGATGCCCGGCAACGACGACCAGGCGCGGGCGGCGTCCACGTCGGCCCGGCGGGCAGGATCGAGACCCTCCAGGACGCCGGCGGCGCGCCGGTAGGCCTGGGCGCGCCGCGCCTGGCCGCCGGTGCGCTCGAGGAGGTAGGCGATCTCGCGCAGGGCCCCGATCGGGTCGATCACGGGGACAGCGTAGTCACCGGGCGCGACTCCTCCGCGGACCATTAGGCTGCCCCAGACAGCGAGGAGGTTCCTGATGAGCGCCAAGTCCCCCGCGTGGGTTCCGGGCCCCCGCGCCCGTGCTGCCGTGTTGAAGCGGCTGGCGGCGGCGTCCGCCGAGATCACGACGCTCGCGCTCGCCACGATGGCCGAGCGCTACCCCTGGTTCAACGAGCTGGACGCCGAGAACAGGGCGTCGATCACGCTCGTCGTCCGGGCGGGGGTGGACGGGTTCGCGGACTGGTTCGCCGAGGGGGCCATGTCGACCGGGCCGGTCAACATCTTCCACGGGGCCCCGCGCTCGCTCATGCGGTCGATCACCCTGCAGCAAGCGGTGGCGTTGATCCGGGCGACGGTCGACACGGTCGAGGAGCAGATCTCGGCGGTCATGCCGCGCGGCGACCGGACCGTCCTCGAGACGGCGATGCTCCACTACTCCCGCGAGGTCGCCTTCGACGCGGCGGAGGTGTACGCGCGCGCCGCCGAGTCCCGCGGCGCCTGGGACGCCCGCCTCGAGGCTCTGGTCATGGACGCCGTCATCCGCGGCGAGGTGGACGAAGGCGTCCTGGCGCACGCGTCCACGCTCGGCTGGCGGCCGCGCTCGTCGGTGGCCGTGGTCATCGGCGACCTGCCCGACCGGGCGGGGGTCGGCGAGGAACTCCGGCACCTCGCGACGCGCCTCGACCTCGACATCCTTTCCGCGCCGCAGGGCGACCGGCTGGTCGTCCTGCTGGGCGGGCCGTTCGACGACGATCACGGCGCGCTGGACGCCTCCACGCGCCTCACGGACGCCTTCGGCCCCGGTCCGATCGTGGTCGGGCCGGTGGTCGACGGGCTGGGCCGGGCGGTCAAGAGCGCCCGCGCCGCCCTGTCCGGACGCCGCGCCGCGCCCGCCTGGCCGGGCGCGCCCCGGCCGGTCGCGGCGTCCGCCCTGTTGCCCGAGCGCGCGCTCGCCGGCGACGGGCACGCCCGGCGCGCGCTCGCCCATTCCGTCGTCAGGAGGCTCGACGAGCACGGGGGCGACCTGCTGGAGACCCTGGAGACCTTCCTCGAGGCCGGCACGATCGAGGCGACCGCGCGGGGCCTGTTCATCCACGCGAACACCGTCCGCTACCGGCTGGGCCGCATCGCGGACCTCACCGGCTACGACCCCCAAAGCCCGCGGGACGCCTACGCCCTCCGCCTCGCTCTCACCCTCGGACGCCTGCTCACCTGAGCGGTCAACCCGCCCTGACACGGGCGTTTCCTCACCTCGCAGACCGGGCGCCGCCGCCCGGCGGGGACGCCCGACACCCGCCCACAAGAGGGACACGTGTCTCCGGCGTTTTGTAGAGTTCCCACAAAACACAGCCGCGAAACTTTGTCGTGCCAACCCCCGCAGGGGTGACCGAAAAGCGAAAGAGTGTGAACCGTGTTAGCCATCGTCGCGCCCGGCCAGGGCGCTCAGACCCCCGGATTCCTGAGCCCGTGGTTGGAGGAGAGCACCTTCGCCACCCGGCTCGCCTGGTTGTCGACCGTCGCCAACCTCGACCTCGTGCACTACGGCACCGAAGCCGACGCGGAGACCATCCGCGACACGGCGATCGCCCAGCCGCTCCTCGTGGCCGCGGGAATGCTCACCGCCCTCGAGCTGTTCCCGTCGCCCGCCGACGGGTTCCGCCGCACCGGCGTGGCCGCGGGCCACTCGGTCGGCGAGATCACCGCCGCCGGCGCGGTCGGCGTCCTGTCGGCCGAGCAGGCGATGGTGTTCGTCCGCGAGCGCGGCAAGGCGATGGCCGAGGCGTCCGCGCTGGAGCCGACGGGCATGTCGGCCGTCCTGGGCGGCGACCCCGAGGAGGTCCTGGCCGCGCTCGACAACCTCGGCCTGACGCCCGCGAACAACAACGGCTCGGGCCAGGTCGTCGCGGCCGGCTCGCTGACGATGCTCGCGAAGCTGAAGGAGAACCCGCCGGCCAAGGCGCGGATCATCCCGCTCAGCGTCGCCGGCGCGTTCCACACCCAGTACATGCTCCCCGGCAAGCAGCACCTCGAGAAGCTCGCCGGCGCGATCACGACCCACGCCCCGCGGACGCGGCTGCTGTCGAACGCCGACGGCCAGGTCGTCCAGTCGGGCGACGAGTACCTCCAGCGCCTGGTGAACCAGGTCACCCTCCCCGTCCGGTGGGACCTGTGCATGCAGACCATGACCGACCTTGGCGTCACCGGCCTCCTCGAACTGCCCCCGGCCAAGACGCTCACGGGCATCGCGAAGCGCAACATGAAGGGCGTCGAGCTGTTCACCCTGAACACCCCCGACGACCTGCCGGGCGCCGCCGACTTCGTCGCGCGGCACAGCGACCTCGAAGAGCATCACGCCCGCACCACGAACATGCCGTGGCTGATGGTGGTCTCCCCCGCCAAGGGCGAGTTCCAGCGCGCCGACGGCCTGGCCGACGGGGCCGACCTCGAGCCCGGCGCGGTCATCGGGTCGGTCGCGAACCTGCGCGAGTCGATCCAGGTCCACGCCGAGAACGGCGGCCAGGTCACCGAGTGGCTCGTCGAGCCCGGCGACCTCGTCAGCCCCGGCCAGCCCCTCGTCCGTCTCTACCCCGCCCAGGAGATCTGATCGTGACCGACATCAAGGCCAGCACCGGCAGCCCCTTCGCGCGCATCTACGGCATCGGCGCCTACGTCCCGTCGCGGGTCGTCGACAACGCGGAGATGTGCACCTACATCGACAGCTCCGACGAGTGGATCCAGCAGCGCACCGGCATCGCCGAGCGCCGCTGGATCGGCGAGGGCGAGACCGTCGAGCAGATGGCGGTGGACGCCGCGAAGCAGGCGATCGAGCAGGCCGGCATCAAGCCCGAGCAGGTGGACGCCGTCATCTGCTCCACCGTCTCCCACTTCCTGCAGACCCCGTCGCTGGCCACCAGCGTCGCCACGAAGATCGGCGCGAACGGCGCCGCCGCCTTCGACATCTCCGCGGCCTGCGCGGGCTTCTGCTACGGCATCGCCCAGGGCGAGGCGCTCGTGAGGGCCGGTTCGGCGCACTACGTCGTCGCGATCGGCGTCGAGGCGCTCTCCCTCATCACCGACATCCACGACCGCTCGACGGCGTTCCTGTTCGCCGACGGGGCGGGCGCCGCCGTGATCGGGCCGAGCGACACCACGGGCATCAGCCCGGTCGTGTGGGGCTCCGACGGCTCACAGGCCGAGGTCATCACGATGACCCGCGACTGGCCGCAGGCGGTCGAGGAGGGCAAGCCCTCCCAGGTCTACATGGAGGGCGCGGCGGTCTTCCGCTGGGCGACCGGCTTCATCGCGGACGCCTCCAAGCGCGTTCTCGACGAGGCGGGCCTGGCCCCCGAGGAGTTGGACGTCTTCGTCCCGCACCAGGCCAACAACCGCATCACGGACTCGATGCTGCGGCACCTGAAGCTGCCGAAGCACATCAAGGTCGCGCGGACCATCAAGACGCACGGCAACAACTCGGCCGCGTCCATCCCGACCGCGATCGTCGGCATGTACGAGTCGGGCGAAGCCAAGAGCGGCGACCTGGCCCTCATCATCGGGTTCGGCGCCGGCCTCGTCTACGCGGGCCAGATCATCCGTCTGCCCTGACACCCACCCACGCTTTCCGGCGTCCCGCCGGAGAAGTACCTAGCAGTAACAACCGAAGGAGAAAGAAACATGGCCACCACCGAGGAGATCCGCCAGCAGCTCGCCGAGCTTGTGAACGACGTCGCCGGCGTGCCGGTCGAGGACGTTCAGCTCGACAAGTCGTTCGTCGATGACCTCGACGTCGACTCGCTCGCGATGGTCGAGATCATCGTCGGCTGCGAGGAGAAGTTCGGCGTCACCATCCCCGACGAGGACTCCAAGAACCTCAAGACCGTCGGCGACGCCGTCGCCTACATCGAGTCGCACCAGTGACACCCGCCGGACGCCCGGCCAGCCCGGGCGTCCGGGCCCACCTTTCTTCGAACCCAACTTTTTTCCCGATCAACAATCCGCGGAGGATCAATGACTGACGTTGTCATCACCGGCATGGGCGCGACGACGCCGCTGGGTGGCGACCTGGCGTCCACCTGGGACGCGATGAAGGCCGGCCAGTCCGGCGTCATCCGAATCCCGCACGACTGGGCGGACGACCTGCCCGTCAAGATCGCCGGGTACGTCAAGGTCGACCCCTCCGAGGTCATCGACCGCGTGAAGGCGCGTCGCCTCGACCGCGCGGCCCAGTTGGCCCTCGTGGCCGCCCGCGAGGCCTGGGGTCACGCCGGCTATGGCTTCGGCGAGGAGAACACCGTCGACCACGAGCGGCTCGCCGTGGCGATCGGCTCCGGCATCGGCGGCCTGCACACCCTGCTGGGGATGTGGGACGTCCACAAGGAGCGCGGGTTCCGCCGCGTCTCCCCCTTCACGATCCCCATGCTGATGGCGAACGCGTCCGCGGCGAACGTCGGCCTGCTGGTCGGCGCGGCGGCGGCGTCCTACTGCCCGGTGTCGGCGTGCGCGTCGTCCAACGAGGCGATCTCGCTGGCCGTCGATCAGATTCGGCTCGGCCGCGCGGACGTGGTCGTGGCCGGCGGCGCCGAGGCCACGATCCACCCCCTCCCGCTGGGAGCGTTCGCCCAGATGCAGGCGCTGTCGCGGCGCAACGACGACCCGGCCGGGGCGTCTCGCCCCTGGGACAAGGGCCGCGACGGGTTCATCCTGTCGGAGGGCTCGGCCGTCCTGGTTCTGGAGAGCCTCGAGCACGCGCAGGCGCGCGGCGCGACGATCTACGGCACCGTCGCGGGCGCGGGCATCAGCAACGACAACCACGACATCGTGCAGCCCGACCCGACCGGGCACGGGCAGGCGTCCGCCATGATCAAGGCGCTCCGCGAGAGCGGGCTGTCGGCGTCGGACATCAAGCACGTGAACGCGCACGGCACGTCGACCCCGCAGGGCGACGTGACGGAGGCCCACTCGATCCGGCAGGCCCTCGGGTCGGCGACGGACGACGTGGTCGTCACCAGCACCAAGTCGATGACCGGGCACCTGCTCGGCGCGGCGGGCGCGCTCGAGTCGATCGCGACGGTGCTGGCGCTGCACGAGCGCTCCGTCCCGCCGACGATCAACCTGCACGATCCCGAGGAGGGCCTCGACATCGACATCGCGGCCAACGAGGCTCGTGCGCTGCCCGAGGGCGACCTCGCGGCGATCAACAACTCGTTCGGCTTCGGCGGGTCGAACGTGGCGGTCGCGTACACGAACGCGAACATCAACTGATCGACCGGGTGGGCGGGCGACCCCGCCCACCCGGCTTCGCCCTGCCATCACCGCACGATTTTCCCCTCGTCAGCGACCGCGCGTCCCCACAGCGAGTGCCCTCGCGGCGCCGTCGCCGACACGACAGCCCCCATCGACAGGAGCTCCGCATGACGACCACGGCCCCGGCCAAGCCCCCGCGCGTGCCGCGCGAGGAGGACCCCCGCAACCCGAACTTCCGCCTCGCCGCCCTCCTCGACGAGGGCTCGATGCACCTCATCAGCGACGACGACGGCTCCGGCATGCTCGCGGCGACCGGCACGATCATGGGCTCCCCCGTGGTGGCCTTCTGCTCGGACGCGACCGTGATGGGCGGCGCGATGGGCGTCGACGGCTGCGAGGTCGTCGTCCAGGCATACCGGCGCGCGATGGTCGACCGGGTGCCGATCCTCGGCATCTGGCACTCCGGCGGCGCCCGCCTCGGCGACGGCGTCCTGTCGCTGCACGGCGTCGGGCGCATCTTCCACGCGATGACGCAGGCGTCCGGCAAGATCCCGCAGATCTCGATCGTGCTCGGCGCGGCCGCCGGCGGCGCCGCGTACGGCCCGGCGCTCACCGACGTCGTCATCATGGCGTCGACGGGCCGCATCTTCGTGACCGGCCCCGACGTCGTCCGGTCGGTGACCGGCGAGAGCGTCGACATGGAGCGGCTCGGCGGCGTCGACACGCACGCCCGCCGGTCCGGTGTCGTGCATGTGACCGCCGAGAACGAGCCCGACGCGCTCGACAAGGGCCGCACGGTCGTGAACCTGCTGGCCGCGCAGGGAGGCGTCCGGCAGGAGGTGCAGGACGTCGACGTGCTCGAGTTGCTGCCCGAGTCGCCGAAGCGCGCCTACGACGTCCACCCGCTCATCGAGGGCATCTTCGACGAGGGGACGTTCTTCGAGCTGCACGCGCGCTGGGCCCCCAACGTGACCGTCGGTCTCGGACGCCTCGGCGGCCGCACCGTGGGCGTCCTGGCGAACAATCCGCTGCGCCTCGGCGGCTGCCTGGACTCGCTGTCGGCGGAGAAGGCGGCCCGGTTCGTCCGGCTGTGCGACACGTTCGGCGTGCCGCTGGTCGTCCTCGTGGACGTCCCGGGCTATCTGCCGGGCGTCGGCCAGGAGTGGGACGGCGTCGTCCGGCGAGGCGCGAAGCTGCTGCACGCGTTCGCCGACGCCGTCGTGCCGCGCGTGACCATCGTGACGCGCAAGGCGTACGGCGGCGCGTACATCGCGATGAACAGCCGCTCGCTGGGCGCGACGAAGGTCTTCGCCTGGCCGGGCGCGGAGGTCGCGGTGATGGGCCCGGTCGCGGCGATCCGGATTCTGCACCGGCGCAAGCTCGCCGAGGTGGACGCCGACCAGCTCGCCGAGGTCGAGCAGCAGCTCGCCGACGAGCACGCCCGGCGCGCGGGCGGCGTCGAGAAGGCGGTGGAGATCGGCGTCGTCGACGAGATCCTCGAGCCGCAGCTCACCCGCTCCACGATCGCGGCGGCCATCCGCGAGGCCGACCACGGCGTCCGCGGCTATCACACGAACATCCCTCTCTGACGGCCGGTCACGGCCGGCGGAGGGGATGCCGAGTGCGAACAAGTTCGGGCGTCAGCCCGAACGCGAGACACACGAACATCCCTCTCTGACGGCCGGAGGCGGCCGTTCGGTCATGACGAGGCCCCGCCGGGCGACGCTCGGCAGGGCCTCGTTGCACGAGGGCGCGGGCGTCCTCAGCCCACGCGGTTCAGCCAGCGCACGGGGACGCCGTCGCCGGCCTGGCGGAAGATCTCGAGCTCGGCGTCCCAGGCGGTGCCGAGCAGGGCGTCGACCGCGGCGCGCAGCGCGCCCGGATCGCCGGCGGTGGTGAGCAGGGCGTTCCGCAGCCGCTCCTCGGGCACGAGGACGTCCCCGTGGGCGCCCACCTGCGCGTGAAACACGCCGAGCGACGGCGTGTACGAGTACCGGGACGCCTCGCAGCGAGCCGACGCCTCCTCGGTCACCTCGAACCGGACGCGCGCCCACCGCTTCATCGCGCTCGCGATGTCGGCGGACGCCCCGGCCAGCCCGCTCCAGGCGAGCTCGGTGCGGTAGGCGCCGCGCTCGGCCGGCTGCGGCGCCCAGGACAGATGAACGGGCGCGCCAAGGACGCCGCCGATGGCCCACTCGATGTGCGGGCACAGCGCCGACGGCGCCGAATGGATCTGGACGATCCCGCGAGTCGTTGTCATAGCGTGCCTTCCCTGAGTGATGCCTTCCCCTGCACACTCGGCGAAACCACGCGCTTGTGATTTCTTCATTCTGCCCCACCGGACGCCGCCCGCCAACCCCGAGTTGGTTACAGATGTCGCAAAGTGGGCCCGGGGGCCCGTTCGCCCGCTGACCGGCCCTCAGCCCTCGGACGCCGCCCGCAGCAGTTCGGCGGCGTGGGCCCGCGACGCGGACGAGTTCCCCAGCCCGGCCATCATGCGGGCGAGCTCGTCGATGCGCTCCTCCCCCGCGACCTCACGGATGCCCGACGTCGTCACCTGCCCGTCGTCGGACTTCGCGACCACGAATTGGCGGTCCGCGAACGCTGCGACCTGCGCGAGGTGGGTGACCACGATCACCTGGGCGTGCCGGGCGAGGCTGGCGAGCCGCCGGCCGATCTCGAGGGCGACGGCGCCGCCGACCCCGGCGTCCACCTCGTCGAAGACGAACGTGTGGCCCGCGCTGCCCTCGGCGAGGACCACCTCGAGCCCGAGCCGGACGCGCGACAGCTCGCCCCCGGACGCGACCTTCGCCAGCGGCGCCGGCTCCGAACCCGGATTCGCGCTGAACAGAAGGCTGACCGCGTCGCTGCCGTGCGGGCCGAGCTCGCCCAGGTCGGTGACCTCGAACAGCAGCCGGGCCCGCGGCATCGCCAGCTCGGCCAGTTCCCCCTCCACCCGATCCGCGAACGCGGACGCCGCCTGCTTCCGCAACCGGGACAGCTCGCCCGCGCGCTCGCGCAGGGACGCCTCCCGCTCGGCGAGCAACCCGTCGAGCTCGGCGATGCGCTCGTCGCCGCCGGCCAGCCGGGCGGCATCCGCGGACGCCCGCTCGCCCCAGGCCAGCACGTCGTCGATGGTGTCGCCGTACTTGCGCGTCAGCGCCTGCAGTTCGGCGAGGCGTCCGGCGATCCATTCGAGCCGGGCGGGGTCGGCGTCCAGCCCGGCCAGGTAGCCGGCGAGTTCGCCGGCGGCGTCCGCCAACAGGTAGCCGGCCTCGGCGACCCGTTCGCCCACGGGGGCGATCGCCGGATCGTCGGCGATCGCCTCGATCGCCTTGCGCGCCGCCGAGACGAGCCCGAGGGCGGTCGGCTCGTCGGAGAACGCCTCGTCGTCGCCGGCCAGCGCGACGATGGCCTGGCGGGCGGACGCGCGCAGGTCGTCGACGTCCTGCAGGCGGCGGGCCTCGGCGCGCAGCGCCGCGTCCTCCCCGGGCTGAGGGTCGGCCTTCTCGATCTCGCCCAGGCCGAACTCGAGCATCGCCAGCTCGCGCGCGCGGGCCTGCGCCTCGCGGGCCAGGTCGTCGCGCTCGACGCGCCAGGCCTGGTATTGCTCGTAGTCGCGCCGGTAGTCGGCCGCGAGATCCGCGAAGGCGGGGCCGGCGAAGGCGTCCAGCACCTCGCGCTGCCGCTCGGGCGTGCCGAGCCGAAGCTGCTCCGACTGGCCGTGGATGGTGACGCGCTCCCCGACCGTGTCGGCGAGCGCGGCCACCGGCACCTGGACGCCCCCGACGAGCGCCCGCGACCGGGTGGAGGTGAGCAGCCGGGTCAGGATGACCTCGCCGTCGTCGGCCTCCCCGCCGAGTTCGCCGACGCGCCCGGCCAGCGTCTCGTCGGCTGTCAGCCGCCCTTCGACGAGGGCGCGTTTGGCGCCGCGCCGGATCAGCCGGTTGGCCGCCTTCTCACCGAGCAGCAGCCCGACGCCGCTCACGACCATGGTTTTGCCGGCGCCCGTCTCACCCGTGACGGCCGTGAAGCCCGGCCCGAGCTCGAGCGTCGTCTCATCGATGACGCCGAGGTCGGCGATGCGCAACTCGGTCAGCATCAGGACCGCGGGCCGTGCATCTCGACGCCGGGGCTGCGCTCGGCCGACCCGCGCCACCCGGCGACGGGAAGCTCGAACTTGCGCACAAGCCGCTCGACGAACGGCTGCCTGTTCAGGCGCGCGAGCCGCAGCGGCGTCGTCGCGCGACGCACCTCGATGATGTCGGACGCCTGCACGTCGGTCGACCGCCGCCCGTCGCACCACAGGACCCCGCCCGGCCACTGGCCCGGCAGCATCGTGACCCGCACGCACGACCGCGGGCTCAGCACGAGCGGCCGCGCGAACAGCGCGTGCGCCAACAGCGGGACGACGAGCAGCGCCTCCACGTCGGGCCACAACACGGGCCCCTGCGCCGAGAACGCGTACGCCGTCGACCCCGTCGGCGTGGCCACCAGGACGCCGTCGGTGCCCCACCGCTGCAGCGGCCGCCCGTCGATCTCGACGAGCACCTCGATCATGCGCTCACGAGCGCCCTTCTCGATGGACACCTCGTTGATGGCGAACGACCGCCACTTCTCGACGCCGTGCTCGTCTTTCAGGACGACCTCGAGGCACAGCCGCTCTTCGACGTCGTAGTCGGACGCCACGACCCGCTCCAGCAGTGTGTCGAGTTGGCTCTGCTCGAGTTCGGCAAGGAACCCGACGTGCCCAAGATTGACCCCCAGAATCGGGACGCCCGCGGGCACCGCCCACTCCGCAGCGCGGAGGATCGTGCCGTCGCCGCCGAAGACGACGGCGAGCTCGATCTGGTCGAGGTGCTCGTCGTCGAACTCTTGCACGCGCACCGTGTCGCCCAGCCGGTCGCGGATGAGCCGCAGCGGCTCGCTGCGCATCCAGCAGACCACGTCGACCTGCGACACCCCGACGAGGAAGTCGACCGCCGCACGCAGCGCTTCCTCTCGCGCCACGTGCAGCGCAATAGCGATGTTGCGAGTCACGGTGCTCACCCTAACCGCTCCACCAGACGATTCCGCTCACGCGTTGCCCGCTGTCCGTTTCAATTCGACGAAGAACTCGACGTTGCCCTCGCCTCCGGGCAGCGTGCTGCGCCCGCGCCAGACGCACGTCCAGCCGAGGGGGCGGGCGGCGTCCACAACCGCATCGACGGCCCGGTCGCGCAGGGCCGGGTCGGTGACGACGCCGTGGGAGTCGAGCCCGCGGCGTCCCACTTCGAACTGGGGTTTGACGAGGAGCAACGCCACACCGTCGTCGCGAAGCACGCCGAGCATCGGCTCGAGCAGCAGCGTCAGCGAGATGAACGACACGTCACCGACGATCAGGTCGACCGGACGCCCGCCGACATCGGCGAGCGTCAGGTCGCGGAGGTTCAGGTGGTCGCGGGCGGTGACGCGCGGGTCGCGGCGGAGGGCGTCGACGAGCTGGCCGGTGCCGACGTCGACGGCGTAGACGTGCTCGCAGCCGCGCTCCAGCAGCACCTGGGTGAACCCGCCCGTGGACGCGCCGGCATCGAGCGCGCGGCCGTGCGGGCGCACCCCGGACGCCTCCAACGCCCCCACCAGCTTGTGGGCGGCGCGGGAGACGTAGGGGTCGGCGTCGGCCTCGAGGAGGTCGGCGTCCGTCACCGGAAGGGACGCCTTCGCCGCCTGTGCGCCGTTCACCCGGACGCGCCCGGCCGCGATCAGGTCGCGGGCCTGTCCCCGCGATCGGGCGAGCCCGCGCCGGACGAGGGCGGCGTCCAGGCGGAGGCGTCCGGGGGCCACCGTCAGGAGCGCGGGGCACCGGGACGCTGAGCGTCGCTCAGCGCCTGCTGCACCTGGTCGAGCGCCGACGACAGCGCGTCGTGGTGGGTGTGCACGTCGTCGTCCAGGCGGACGCCGCGCAGCGCGGCGTCGATGGGCTCGTGCCCGGTCTGCGGGGCCGGCGTCGCCGGCGCGTCGGTGTTCTCGGGGGTGTGGACGCCGCGGTCGTCGTGGGAGGTCACGGGATGAGCTCCAGCCGGTCGAGGACGGCGTCCGGGTCGGTCACCAGCCCGCTCCAGGAGAGCTGGCAGAGCGCCCAGAGGGCGTCGAACTGCGCCGACTGCGTGCCGAGGTCGCCCTCGACGGTCGCGGTGCCGTCGGGCTGGGCGGTGACGGTCGCGCCGCCGCACGTCGCCGACCGCCCGCTCACCGCCGCGACTCGTGGCGGTTCGAGCAGGGAGGCGACGCTCCAGCCGATCGAGGTCGGCCGCTCGGACGCCTCCGCCCGGACGAGCTCGTGCTTGCCATGGGCGCCCGTGAAGACGAGGAAGGAATCCATGCCCACACCGACCGCCCCGGCGATGTCGGTGTCGAGCCGGTCGCCGACGAAGAGCGGATGCTCGGCGCCCGTGCGGCGGACGGCCTCCTCCATCATCGGCGCGTACGGCTTCCCGATGATCGTCGGGCGGAACGACACGGTCGACCCGACGGCGTCGATCGCAGCGCCGACACCCGGGACGAGGCCCCGCTCGGTCGGACGATTGGCGTCCGTGTTGGTCGCGAACCAGCGCGCGCCCTCCTGGATGGCATAGCCGGCCTGGTCGAGGCGCGACCAGAGGAGGTTGGGGTCGTAGCCCTGGATGACGGCGTCCGGGGAGTCGTCGGCGTCCGCGGCGATCACGAAGCCCGCGTTCGTGACCTCGTCGACCAGGTTCTGCGTGCCGGCGACCATCACGCGCGAGCCCGCCGGCAGGACGCGCTGCAGGTAGCTCGCGGACGCCTGCGCGCTCGTGATGATGTCGTCGAACTCGCACGGGTAGCCGATCTGGCGGAGTTGGTCGATCACCGTCTGCGCCGGGCGGGCGGCGTTGTTGGTGACGAACACCGTCCGGACGCCTCGCTCGCGGAGCGCCGCGACGCCGTCCGGGACGCCGTCGACCGCGTTGGGACCGAGGTAGATCACCCCGTCCAGGTCGAAGAAGGCCACGTCGTAGCCGTCGATCATCGCGCTCATGCCTGGTCGTCCTCTCCTGCCGGCTGCGGGTCGGGGACGTCCGCGGGCTCGATCAGATTCCCTTCCGCCGCCTCGGGCTCGGACTCATCCTGCTGGGCCTCGTCATCTTGCTCGGGATCATCCTGCTCGGGCTCGGGCTCG
>NZ_JBDHZL010000028.1:0-29043 GCF_039811905.1 Nigerium sp.
GAAGTCCGAGAAGTCCGCGGCGTCGAGTTCGGGCCTCAACCTCGCCCGCGCCGCCATGTGGGACCGCGTCGCCCGGTGTGAGTCCGGGGGGAACTGGAGCATCAACACGGGCAACGGCTACTACGGCGGTCTGCAGTTCAACGCGGGCACGTGGCGCGCCGCGGGCGGCACGGCCTACGCGAGCCTGCCGCACCAGGCGAGCCGCGCCGAGCAGATCACCGTCGCGAACCGCCTCTACGCCCAGCGCGGCCTGCAGCCCTGGGGCTGCGCGCACGCCGCCTGAGCCGGAGGCCGGGGCGGGGCCCCGGGAACAGGGACCATCCCGGGGTCCCCGCCACTCATGATCGCGTCGGAGGCAACAGGCCTCCGGCGCGATCGTCTAGTCGGCACGCTGTGGCGCTTTCGCTAGCCAGATGACGTTTAACGCCGCGGTGACCTGCGGGCCGGACGCGGACGATAGCGTGGCCCCATGCCCCTCCCCTCCGAGCCGACCGTTCCGTCCGACTTCTTCAGCCGCCACCTGAGCGAGCAGACTCATGCGCTGGCGGCCTCGACGCCGCGGGTCGAGTCGGCGTTCGCCGGCGCGCCCCGCCAGCTCACCGACGAGCTGGCGGATGCCGCGGACGCCCTCGCCGGCGAGTTGGGCGACCTGGCGCTCGACCTCTACGAGCACCCGGAGCCCGCGTTCGAGGAGCACCGCTCGGCCGCCGCGCTGGCGTCCCTGCTGGCCGGGCACGGCGTCGAGGCGACGGTCGGCGTCCACGGGTTGGAGACGGCGCTGCGCGCCGAGTTCGTCGCCGGGGACGCCCGCCGCACGGTGGCGATCTGCGCCGAGTACGACGCCCTGCCCGGCATCGGGCACGGCTGCGGCCACAACGTCATCGCGGCGTGCGGCGTCGGGGCGTTTCTCGCGTTGCACGCGCTGCACCGCAGGCGTCCGGACGCCTTCGCCGGCCGCGTCGTGCTGCTCGGGACGCCGGCCGAGGAGGGCCACTCCGGCAAGGAGTACCTGGCCCGCGAGGGCGCGTTCGACGGGGTGGACGCCGCGATGATGGTCCACTCCTACGGCTACGACCTGGCCGACCAGGTGTGGCTCGGACGCCGCGTCCTGACGGTCACGTTCCACGGGCGCCCGGCGCATGCGTCCGCGGAGCCGTTCATGGGGCGCAATGCTCTCGACGCGGCGAACCTCATGTACACCGGCATCGGGCTGCTCCGCCAACAGATGCTGCCGGTCGACCGCGTCCACGCGATCATCACCGAGGGCGGCTCGCGGGCGTCCGTGATCCCCGAGACGGCCCGCCTCGACCTGTACGCCCGTTCGAAGTATCCGCAGACCCTGCGCGACCTGTCGGCCCGGCTGGACGACATCGCCCACGGCGCCGCGCTCATGGCCGGCGTCGGCGTCACCGTCGAGTGGGACCGCCACCCCGCCACCCTGCCGGTGCGCACGAACCAGGCGCTCACCGCCCGCTGGGCGACCGCGCAGGCCCGGCGCGGGCGCACCGCGCTGCCGCTCGGCGTCGTCCCGGAGACGATCGCGGCGTCCACCGACTTCGGCAACGTCAGCTACCGCGTGCCGGGCATCCACCCGCTCATCAAGATCGCGCCCGAGGGGTGCGCGCTGCACACGCGCGAGTTCGCGGACGCCGCGGCCACCCCGGCGGCGCGACGCGCGGCGGTCGACGGGGCGTTCGGCCTGGCCGCCACGGCCCTCGACTTCCTCTGCGACGACGACCTCGCGGCCGCCGTCGCCCGCGAATTCGCCGACGAGGGCGGCCCCGTCGACGTCGAGCACTACTTCGATTGATCCCCCGTATCGACCCGAAGGAGGACCCCCATGCCTGCATCCGCCACCGCCCGCGTCCCGTGGAGCGACCGCGTCCTGTCGGCCCTGGAGGCGGCCGGCAACAAGCTGCCCCAGCCGTTCAACCTGTTCGTGTGGCTGTTCGCGATCGTCGGCGTCGTCGGGACGGCGGCCTCGCTCGCCGGCGTGACGGTGCAGGTACCCGGCGCCAAAGAGGCCATCGACGTCAAGGGCCTGTTCACCGGCGAGGGACTGGCGTGGTTCACGGCGAACCTCGGCCAGAACTACGTCGGCTTCCCGCCGCTCGTGACCGTCATGCCGATCCTGCTCGCCATCGGCATCGCGGAGAAGACCGGGTTCCTGTCGGCCGCGATCCGCGCCGCGATCGGGTCGGCGCCCCGCTGGCTGCTGCCGTACATGGTCGGCTTCCTGGGCGTGGTCGGGTCGATCATGGCCGACTCGGTGTTCGTCATCCTGCCGCCGCTCGCGGCGCTCGCGTTCAAGGCCGTCGGACGCCACCCCGTCGCGGGCCTCCTGGGCGGCTTCGCGTCCGCCGGGGCGGGCTATTCGACGTCGATCGTGCCGACGTCGCTGGACGCCCTGTTCGCCGGCATCACCAACGCCGTCCTGCCGACCGTGCCGACGGTGCAGGCGGCGGCCGCGCCGGTGAACCCGGTGTCGAACTACTACTTCAACATCGTCTCCGCGCTCGTGCTGTCGCTGCTGGCCGGGTTCATCATCGACCGGATCATCGAGCCGCGCATCGTCCGGACGGGCGTCCCCGACGTCGAGACCGTCGACGAGGACGCCGAGTCGTCGCTCACGTTCGACGACGAGGGCTCCGAGGTGACCGTGGACACCAACGCGGCCGTCGAGCACGAGGTGACGCCCGCCGAGCGGCGCGGCCTGCGCCGGGGCGGTCTGGCCCTCCTCGTGACGGCCGTGGTGATGCTGGTCGCCGTACTGCTGCCGGCGTCCCCGTGGCGCAACGCGCAGGGCGAGTTCCTGCCGCGTTCGCCGCTGCTGAACTCGATCGTGTTCATCGTGTTCGCGCTGTTCGCGATCGGCGGGTTCACCTTCGGCAAGGCGGCGGGCACGATCAAGGGCTTCCACGACGTGCCGCGGCTGATGGGGCTCGCGCTGAAGGACATGATCCCGTTCCTCGTGCTCGCCTTCGTGATGGGCCAGTTCATCGCGTTGTTCAACTGGTCGGGGATCGGCAGTTGGATCGCGGTCTCGGGGGCGGAGGCGCTGCAGGCGACCGGCATGACCGGCTTCGGCGTGATCGTGATGTTCGTGCTGCTGTGCAGCCTGCTGAACCTGTTCATCATCTCCGGCTCGGCCATGTGGACGATCATGGCCGCCGTCTTCGTCCCCATGTTCGGCCTCGTGGGGCTGGAGCCGGCGTTCGTGCAGGCCGCGTTCCGCATCGGCGACTCGGCCACCCAGATCATCACGCCGATGAACCCCTACATGATCGTGCTACTGACCTACCTGCGGAAGTACCAGCCGCAGGCCGGCTTCGGCAACCTCATGTCGGGCATGATGCCGTTCGTCGTTCCGTTCTGGCTCGCCTGGCTGGGGATCTTGTTCGTGTATTACACGGTGGGGCTTCCGCTGGGGCCGGGCAACGACATCTTCATCGAGCAGCTCCGCTGACCGGACGCCGCCCCCGGACGCACGACGGGCTCGCCCCCGGTGAGGGGGCGAGCCCGTGGCGTGAGCGCCGGACGGCTCAGTTCTTCGTCGGCTCCGCCGACTCGTCGGACGCCTCGGTGACCTCGGCACCCTCGGCGGGAGCGTCGGCCTGCTCGGCGACCGGAGCCTGCTGGTCGTCGTCGGTCGGCTGCGCCTCGGTCTCCTCGGCTGGCTCGGACGCCGCCGGCGCGGCCGGCTTCTGGTCCGCCTTCTTGGCCGGGGCCTTCTCGGCGGGCTTGCTCGGGCGTCCCTTGGCCTTGTTGGCGCGGGACTCCTCGACCGTCTCGGTCACGAGCTCGATGACGGCCATCGGGGCGTTGTCGCCCTGACGGTTGCCGATCTTCGTGATCCGGGTGTAGCCGCCGTCGCGGTCGGCGAACCGCGGCGCGATCTCGTCGAAGAGGACGTGCACGACGGACTTGTTCGTGATCTTCGACAGCACGAGCCGGCGGTTGTGCAGATCGCCCCGCTTCGCCTTGGTGATCAGCTGCTCGGCGAGCGGCTGGACACGCTTGGCCTTGGTCTCGGTCGTCGTGATGCGGCCGTGCTCGAACAGCTGGCTCGCCAGGTTGTTCAGGATGATGCGCTGGTGAGCCGGGCTCCCGCCGAGGCGGGGACCCTTCGTGGGCTTGGGCATGACTCTTCTCTTTCCGGTATCAGTACTGATCGACGTCTTCGTCGCCGAAGTCGGCGTCGTAGTTGTTCAGGGCCGCGATCGGGTCGAAGCCGGGCGCGCTGTCCTTGAGGGACAGGCCCATCTCGTGGAGGCGAAGCTTGACCTCCTCGATCGACTTGGAACCGAAGTTGCGGATGTCGAGCAGGTCCTGCTCGGAGCGGGACACCAGCTCGGACACCGTGTGGATGCCCTCGCGCTTGAGGCAGTTGTAGCTGCGCATCGTGAGCTTCAGCTCCTCGACCGGCAGGGCCAGGTCGGCGGCGAGCTGCTCGTCGACGGGCGACGGGCCGATCTCGATGCCCTCGGCGTCCACGTTCAGCTCGCGGGCCAGCCCGAACAGCTCGACGAGCGTGCGGCCGGCGGACGCCACGGCGTCCCGCGGCGCGATGGCGGCCTTGGTCTCGACGTCGACGATGAGCCGGTCGAAGTCGGTGCGCTGCTCGACGCGGGTGGCCTCGACCTTGTAGGTGACCTTCAGCACGGGGCTGTAGATCGAGTCGACCGGGATGCGGCCGATCTCGGCGTCCCCGCTCTTGTTCTGCTGCGCGGACACGTAGCCGCGGCCGCGCTCGACGACGAGCTCCATGTCGATCTTGCCGGTGTCGTTGAGCGTCGCGATGTGCAGCTCGGGGTTGTGGATCTCGACCCCGGCCGGCGGGGCGATGTCGGCCGCGGTGACCGCGCCGGCGCCCGCCTTGCGCAGGTACATGACGACCGGCTCGTCCTCCTCGGACGACAGCACGAGCTGCTTGATGTTGAGGATGATCTCGGTCACGTCCTCCACCACGCCGGGCAGCGTGGAGAACTCGTGCTGGTTGCCCTCGATCTTGATGCTCGTGACGGACGCCCCAGGGATGGACGACAGCAGGGTGCGGCGCAGGGAGTTGCCGAGGGTGTAGCCGAAGCCCGGCTCCAGCGGCTCGATCACGAACCGGGACCGGAACTCGTCGACGACCTCTTCGGTCAACGTCGGGCGCTGTGCGATCAGCATGTGTGTTGTTGTTCCTTTCGACCGCCCGCTATATGACGGCCATCAAGAGGACGGGGCACGGTACCCTGCCCGAAAACCAAACGTGAAGGACCCTACCAACACGGCAGGGACGCCTCACAACCGCCTTCAAACCCCGGGTCGTCAAACCCACAGGCCGAAGGAGTGAACTCGCTCGAAGTCTGCGGAGACATCCGGCGTCCGACATCGCCCCGGCCCGTGGATGGGCCTGGCCCCCTGCCCGGCGCTTGCGCCGCGCAGGGTGGTTGGGCCGGGGCGATGTCGGCGACGGATGTCGGCGATCCGCTACTTCGAGTAGAGCTCGACGATCAGCTGCTCTTGGACGTCAATCGCAATCTGCTCGCGCGTCGGCAGTTGATGCACGAGGATGCGCATCTTGTTCGGCCGGACGGTCAGCCAGGCGGGAACCTCGCGCTCGTGGTGCAGCTCACGGGCGATCACGAACGGGTCGAGGTTCACGGACTTCGGCTTCACGTCGATGATGTCGTAGGCGGACACCCGGTAGCTCGGGATGTTGACCTTCTTGCCGTTCACGAGGAAGTGCCCGTGGACGACGAGCTGGCGGGCCTGCCGGCGCGTCGAGGCGAACCCGGCGCGGTACACGACGTTGTCGAGGCGCGATTCGAGGATCTGCAGCAGGATCTCACCGGTCTTGCCGGTCTTGCGGTTCGCCTCTTCGTAGTAGCGGCGGAACTGCTTCTCGAGGACGCCGTAGGCGTAACGAGCCTTCTGCTTCTCGCGGAGCTGGAGCAGGTACTCCGACTCCTTGGTGCGGCCGCGGCCGTGCATGCCGGGCGGGTACGTGCGGCGCTCGAACGCCTTGTCGTTGCCCACCAGGTCGGTGCCGAGCCGGCGGGACTTCTTGGTGATGGGGCCGGTGTAACGGGCCATGGTTGATCAGTCTCTCTTCTCTATCGGCTCGGGCTCAGACGCGGCGGCGCTTCGGCGGACGGCAGCCGTTGTGCGGCACGGGGGTCACGTCGGAGATCGGACCGATCTCCAGCCCCAGCGCGCCGAGGGAACGGATGGCGGTCTCGCGGCCGGAGCCGGGGCCCTTGACGAAGACGTCCACGCGCTTCATGCCGTGCTCCATGGCGCGGCGTCCGGCGGCCTCGGCGGCCATCTGGGCGGCGAACGGCGTCGACTTGCGGGAGCCCTTGAAGCCGACGGTGCCGGCGGACGCCCACGAGACCACCTGCCCGTGCGGGTCGGTGATCGAGATGATCGTGTTGTTGAACGTGCTCTTGATGTGCGCCTGACCGGCGGTGACGTTCTTCTTCTCCTTGCGGCGGACCTTCGTCTTCGCCGTGTTACGGCCTGCAGTAGCCATAGATCTTGATGCTCTCCTGGATCGTGATGCCTAGGCCCCGCGTCAGCGGGCCTTCTTCTTGCCGGCGACGGCCTTCTTCTTGCCCTTGCGGGTACGGGCGTTGGTCCGGGTGCGCTGACCGCGGACCGGAAGGCCCATGCGATGACGACGGCCCTGGTAGGAGCCGATCTCGATCTTGCGACGGATGTCCGCGGCGACCGTGCGGCGCAGGTCGCCCTCGGTCTCGTAGTTGGCCTCGATGTGGTCGCGCAACTGGACGAGTTGCTCTTCCGTGAGGTCCTTGACGCGAACGTCCGGGCTGACGCCGGTGGCGTCCAGGGTCTCCTTGGCGCGGGTCTTCCCGATGCCGAAGATGTAGGTGAGGGCGACCTCGAGGCGCTTTTCGCGCGGGAGGTCGACTCCGATGAGACGTGCCATGTGCGGCGGTTACCTTTCAGTGCGTCGGCCCGTAGGCCGCGAAGGTGTCTGGCGTGCAGCGCCCCGTGCCGCCAAGCGCGGGCCCCGGCCTTCGTCCGGGGGTGTTCCAGGCCGGGTGGCCCGCCGCGTTCGCGGCGCCCGCCCTGGGTTTGCTGTCACGTTTTCTGTTGTGCGCCGGGGAGGACCCGGCTGGTTGCTGCGCTCCGGCGCGGCAGGGACTCAGCCCTGACGCTGCTTGTGCCGGGGGTTGTCGCAGATCACCATGACGCGACCGTGCCGGCGAATCACCTTGCACTTCGCGCAGATCCTCTTGACGCTCGGCTGAACCTTCATCGAGCAACTTTCTTGACTCGTCGTCGGGGGCACGAAACTGCCGCGCCTCGACTGGGTGGATGGTGGGCGTAACCTCGGTTACTTGTGTCGGTAGACGATGCGCCCACGCGAAAGGTCGTAGGGGGACAACTCGACGACCACGCGGTCGTTCTGAATGATGCGGATGTAGTGCTGCCGCATCTTGCCGGAGATGGTCGCCAGCACCTTGTGGCCGTTGGTCAGCTCCACCCGGAACATCGCGTTCGGCAAGGCCTCGACGACGGTCCCCTCGAGTTCGAGGGCTCCTTCTTTCTTCGCCACGAATTCCTACTCTGCTCTCGCGTTTGGTTGGCATCGGCCACGAGACACACGCGACCGACGACCAAGCTTACTTCACGCCTGGAAGGGGACCAAATCCGCTCGAGAGGTCCGCGCCGCACAGAGGGCTCGGAGGAGGCAGACGGACGCCGACGGCGTCCGGAACGACGATGGAGAGCCGGAGAAGAAGGAACTCAGAGGAGGATGACCAGCAGGATCACCAGGATCACCAGGGCGGCGGCGATGCCGCCGACCACCGTGGCCACGGTGCGCCCGCTGGGCGCCTTCGCCTCGCTCAACTCGCCCGGACGCCCGCCCGTCGTGGAGTCCTCGACGATGGCGGGCACCTGGTGCGTCGGGTGAGCGGGCAGCTCTTCGACCACCGGAACCAACTCGCCGAGGGTCTTCGCGGCGAAGACGGTGTCGAGGGCGCGACGGTAAGTCCAGTCGTCCAGCTTGCCCTGCTCGAAGGCGTCGTTGACCCGTGCGACCAGCGAATCACGCTCTCGATCGTCGACAGGTGCGTCGGGTGTCGAGCGGTACTTCGACGAGATCGGAAGGTCGCTGCTCATGCCGACCAGCCTACGGCCTCACGCCAAGAGGGTCATCTCGACGCCGACGAACATGTCCGACTCCCCCGACCCGGTGTAGATGCCGCGCAGCGGGGGGACGTCGCCGTAGTCGCGGCCGATCCCGACCTCCACGTGGAACTCGCCGGGCTCGACGCCGCCGAGCGTCGGGTCGATGCCGACCCACGCGCCGTCCCAGTACTGCAGCCACGCGTGCGACTCGCCGGTCGTCTTCTCGCCGACCACGGCGTCCGCCGACGGCATGACGTAGCCGGAGACGTACCGGGCCGGGATGCCCACCTCGCGCAGGGCGCCGAGGGATAGGTGCACCAGGTCCTGGCAGACGCCCGCGCCGGCGCTCCACGAATCGACCGCGCGCGCATGGACGTCGGTGGAGCCGGGGAGGTACTGAATGTGGCCCGCGATGGCGTCGAGCACCCTCCGGACGCAGTCGCGAGGCCGCTCGGTGCTGTCGGCCGCCGCGCGGGTGATCGCGCGCAACTCCTCGCCGGGCTGGACGCGCTCGGTGCAGTGGAGCCACTCGGTGTGGGCCTCCTCCTGCTCGGGGGCGAGGAGCTGCTCCCAGGTGAGCCCCTCGATCTCGAGCGGACGACGCTCGACCTCGACGGTGCTCGTCGCGACGACGTTCAGCCGGTCGTGGCGCTCGTGCACCTCGAAGCTGTCGACCTGCGTGCCCCAGTAGTCCACGTAGCGGCTCATCCAGGGCAGGGGCGACACGGTGATCGAGCTGGTCAAGACGAGCTGCTCGCGGGTCGAGCGCGGGGTCATGCGCGCCTCGTTGAACGACGCCGTCGCGCCGCCCGGGTAGGTGTACCCGGTCGTGTGGACGATCCGGATCTGCCGGCTCACCAGTTGCCTCCAATCCACTGGGCGGCGGTTGCCCCCTCGAAATACCGCTGCGAGATGGCCGAACCGGCCTGATTGAGCCGGACTTGCAGCCGGGCCATGCGGTCGGGCAGCCCCTCCAGCACCTCGCTCGTGCGCCGGTATTCCAGGGACGCCCGCGCCGTGCCCAGCTGCCGCTGGGCGTCGCTCTCGAAGCCGGTGCGGCGCTCCCCCAGATCGAGCTCGGCGAGCGACTGCTCGGCGGTCTGCAGCGTGTAGACCAGCGAGCGCGGGAACAGCCGGTCGAGCAGGAGGAACTCCGCGGCGTCCCGGTCGTTGACGGTGCCGCCGTACGTCCGGATGAACGCGTGGTGGGCCCCGCAGCCGCGCAGCACGTTGGCCCAGGCCGCCGCGCTGCCCGACGACGCGATCGCCGTCGTGATCAGCCGCGCCGTCATGTCGGCCCGCTCCAGGTTGCGGCCCAGCACGAGGAAGTGCCAGCCCTCGTCATGGCTCATCGTGTTGTCGGAGATGCCGGCGATGACGGCGGTGCGCTCCTTGATCGAGCGGAACATGCTCGCCGGACGCATGCGCTGCAGACGTCCGCCCCGCACCGCGTTCCACGTGGTGTTGATGGCCTCCCACATCTCGGTCGAGACCGTCTCGCGCGCCCGGCGGGCGGCCTCGCGGGCGCCGCCGATCGCGCTCACCACGGACGACGGCGAGTCGTCGTCGTAGCACAGCAGGCGCATGACCTCGGACTCGAGGTTCGCGCCCGGGTTCGGGTCCTCCGCGCCCATGACGCTCAGGAGGGCGCGCGCCGCGGCCTCCTGATCGACCGAGGGATCGTCGATGAGGAGCTGCAGGTGCACGTCCAGGGTGCGCGCGGTGTCCTCGGCGCGCTCGAGGTACCGGCCGATCCAGAACAGCGACTCGGCGATGCGGCTCAGCATGAGGTCTCCGTTCCGGCCTGGTTCTGCTGTTGCTGCTGCTCCTGCTGACGCGTGACGGCCTCGACGCCCAGCTCTTCGCGCGGCACGAACGCCGCGATCGACTGCCGGACACGCGGCTTCGTGCGCCGCTGGCGGCTGCGGACGCCGTCGCGGGCGAGCACCCACGTGTCCTTCGAGCCGCCGCCCTGAGAGCTGTTCACGATGAGCTGCCCCTCGGGCAGCGCGACGCGGGTCAACCCGCCGGGCAGGACGAAGATGTCGCCGCCGCCCGCGTTGACCGCGAACGGACGCAGATCGACGTGCCGCGGCTTCATCTGCCCGTCGATCATCGTCGGCACCGTCGACAACTGGACGACCGGCTGCGCGATCCACCCGCGCGGGTTCTCGATGACCTTGACCCGCAGATCGTCCAGCTCGGCCTTGTCTGCCTTGGGGCCGATCACAATGCCCTTGCCGCCCGAGCCGTCGACCGGCTTCAGAACGAGCTCGTCGAGACGGTCGAGCACCTCTTCGAGCTGGTCGGGCTCCTCGCAGCGCCACGTGTCGACGCCGGGGATGATCGGTTCCTCCGACAGGTAGTACCGGATGATGTCGGGCATGTAGGTGTAGATGAGCTTGTCGTCGGCGACGCCGTTGCCCACGGAGTTCGCCAGCGTCACGTTGCCGGCCCGCACCGCGTTGATGAGGCCCGCGGAGCCGAGCACCGAATCCGAACGGAAGACGGCCGGGTCGAGGAAGTCGTCGTCGACGCGCCGGTAGATGACGTGCACCGGACGCAGGCCCCGCGTCGTGCGGATCGACACGTGGCCGCCGTGGCAGACGAGGTCGCGGCCCTCGACGAGCTCACACCCCATCGTGCGCGCGAGCAGCGTGTGCTCGAAGTAGGCGGAGTTGTAGACGCCGGGGGTGAGCACGACGACCGTCGGATCCGACACCCCCGCGGGCGCCGCGGCCCGCAGGGCCGCCAGCAGCTTCGCCGGGTAGTTCTCCACCGGACGGATCCGGTGCCGGTTGGTGACCTCGGGCAGCGCCGAGAACAGAGCGTGCCGGTTGGTCATGACGTAGGAGACGCCGGACGGAACCCGCACGTTGTCTTCCAGCACCCGGAACGTGCCTTCGTTGTCGCGGATCAGGTCGATGCCGGCCACCTGGACGTGCACGCCGTTCGGGGGCCGGACGCCGTACATCGCGCGGTGGAAGTGCGGCGAGGAGATCACGACGCGGCGCGGCACCACACCGTCCTCGAACAGCTGCCCCCGCGTGTACACGTCGTCGAGGAAGGCCTCCAGCGCCTTCACCCGCTGCTTCACGCCCGACTCGACCGTGACCCACTCGTCGTAGAGCAGGACCCGGGGAACGATGTCGAGCGGGAACGGGTGCTCCTCGCCGCCGAAGTCGAAGGTCACGCCCTGGTCGACGTACGTGGATTTCACGTAGTCGGACCGCGAACGGATTTCCTCATCACTGAGCTTGCGCATCTGACGCAGCACGGAGCTGTAGGCAGGCCGCACGCCGTCGCCGCCAAGCATCTCGTCGTAGGCCGGCCCTGAGCCTGCGTAGTCGTCGAACAGTCCGCTTGTCACGAGGCACACACTATTGGCTATCTGTTACAGGCGGGTATCGAAGATCCCCCTTCGGGTGAGTCGCCGTCGGGCTCATCCGGACGCCCTTGCGGGCCCGGCAGACATCCTCGCTAGCCGCGCAGCGCCGGCTTCGGGACACCCCACCGCCGCATGGCGCGCCGCCATCCCGCGACGGGCGGCGGGAGGAAGGGCGTCCCCCCTTGTCGGAGACGCATGGGCGCGCAGTGAGTCGCCTGAAAAGCGACCGTTACATGCCCGGAACCGCCGGGCAACGGTCGCTCTTTAAGGTCGACGCATGTCCGACACCCCCGCCAGCGTACGGGTCGTCGTCATCGGCGGCGGCCCCGCTGCTCACCGCTTCGTGGCGTCTTACCTAGCCATCGCCCCGACGGACGCCCGCGTGACCGTCCTGACCCAGGAGCCGCGGCGTCCGTACGACCGCCTCGCCCTGCCCGCGACGATCACCACCGAGACAGACCTCACTCTCGATCCCGACATCTGGGACGACGCCCGCGTCGACCTCCGCGTCGGCGACCGGGCCCTCGGCATCGACCGCCGCAAGAGAACGGTGGCGTCCGCGTCCGGCGAGCACCGCTACGACTACTGCGTGCTGGCCACGGGCTCGCGCGCGGCGACGCTGAAGGTGCCGGGCGCGGACCGCGCGCTCGGGCTACGCACCGTCGACGACGTCGCGGCGATCCGCGCCGAGGTGGAGCGGCAGAAGGGACGCCTCGGGCGTCCGCCGGTCGCGCTGGTGGTCGGCGGCGGCGTCTGGGGGCTGGAGGTCGCCAGCGGGCTGCGCGGCCTGGGGGCCCGGTCCGGCATCGTGCAGGCCCGGCCGTGGCTGATGGCCGAGCAGCTCGGCGAGGCGCCGGGTCGGGCGCTGAACGCGGTCGTCGGCGCGGCGGGGATCTCGCTGCACCTGGGCAGGCGTCCGGTGGGCATCGCCCTCGACGCGGGCAACGAGGTGACGGGCGTCCAGTTCCGCGATCGGGCGTCCGTGCCGGCCGACCTGGTCGTCGCCGCCGTCGGCACGCGCCCGCGCGACGGTCTCGCCGCGGAGGCGGGGTTGGCGGTCGCCGACGACGGGGGCGTCCTGGTCGACGCGTCGTGCCGGACGTCCGACCCGCACATCTACGCCATCGGCGAGGTGGCCAGCCACGGCGGCCGTACCGGCGGCCTGGGCGCCGCGGCCGATGCGATGGCGGAGGTCGCCGCGGCCCGGTTGTCCGGGCGCGCCGCCTGCTACGCGGGCCACCTCGCATCGGTGGCGCTGCGGCTGCCCGGCATCGAGGTCGCGACCTTCGGGGACGCGGCGTCGCGGACGCCCGGGGCGCTCGATGTGATGTACTCGGACCCGGCCCGCGGGCTGTTCCAGAAGATCGTGCTGGCCTCGGATTGCCGCACCCTCCTCGGCGGGGTGTTCGTCGGGGACGCCTCCCCCTTCGACGCGCTGCTGCCCTTGGTGGGCCAGCCGCTCGAGGAGCCGGCGTCCACCTTCTTGTCGTTCGTCGAGGAGTCGGTCGCCCCCGCCGTGCCGCTGCGTCCGGTCGGCGCGGCGCCGGGCGCGAGGCGTCCGTCCCACGTCCCCCACCGAAAGGCGATCGGTGTCTGAGGCTGCCGAACTGAATCCCCCCAGCGAGCTCGCCGGCTTCCGCATCGGTGTGACGTCGCACCGCCGGGCCGACGAACTCATCGGGGGTCTCGAGCGTCGCGGGGCGCAGGTGCTGCGCGCCCCCGCGCTGCGGCTGGCGACGCGCGACGACGTCGACGCCGTCGTCGCGGAGACCCGCGCGGTGCTGGCGCTCGACCCCGACGTCGTCCTGGTGACGACGGGGTACGGGCTGCGGCGGTGGCTGGAGACCGCCGACGGGGCCGGCCTCGGCGACGACCTGCGGGCGCTGCTGGGCCGCACCCGGCTGGCGGTGCGCGGCAACAAGGCGAAGGGCCAGGTGCGGGCGCTCGAGTTGCCCGACCCGGTCGGGGCGACCCCCGAGACGATGGCCGAGGTCGTGAGCGACCTGCTCGCCGAGGGCGTGTCGGGGCTGCGCGTGGGCGTCCAATTGCACGGGCTGACCGACGTCCACGAGGTCGACCGGCTGCGCTCGGCGGGCGCGCGGGTGCTCACCGTCGCCCCCTACCGCTGGGAGTCGGCCGACCAGGCCGGGCGCCTGGCCGACCTGGTGCGGCAGGTCTGCGACCACCGGTTGGACGCCGTGACGTTCGCCGCGGCACCGGCCGTGGACGCCGTGCTCGCCCTGGCCGAGGAGTTGGGCCGCCGGGACGACTTCATCGCCGCGCTGAACTCGGGGGTCGCCGCCGTGGCGATCGGGCCGGTGTGCGCCGCGCCGCTGGAGGCGGCCGGGGTGACGCCGTTCGTGCCCGACCGGTTCCGGCAAGGGGCGATGGTGAAGCTGCTGGCGTCCGAGGTGGCCCGGACGGTGGGCGTCCGGGCCGAGACGTCGCGGGGCGAGGTCATCGTCCGGAGCGCGGGCGCGATCGTCGGCGAGGTGTTCGTCCCGCTGTCGCCCGCTCAGGTCGCGATCATGAAGACGCTCGCCGAGCGTCCGGGGGCGGTGGTCTCGCGACCGGCGCTGCTGGCGGAGACGTCCGGGCTCGGCACCGAGCACGCGCTCGAGATGGCGATCTCCCGCCTCCGGCGGGCGCTGCCGCTGCCGATCATCGAGACCGTCCTACGGCGCGGCTACCGGCTGGCGCCCTGACGCCACCGACGCACAAGCGCGCCCCACGCGCAGCACACCTGGACGATCGCCCCGATTGCGCGGTCCGGCCTCCTCGCCGCGGCGTTCTGTGTAGTGTGACCGGTGCTGGTGCGGCCCGTCGTCAGGCGAGCCGCCGCAAGAGGGAACCCGGTGTGATTCCGGGGCTGTCCCGCAGCGGTGAAGGGGAACGACATCACACCGACGCACTGGGCCACACGGCCTGGGAAGCGGTGATGGAGGAAGGCCGGGAGCGATCCCGAAACGCCCCTGAGCCCGAAGACCTGCCAGCCGTGGCGGCGTGAGCCGTCGCGTCGGTGCCCCTGGAGGGTGCGCGGGTTGGTGACCCGCAAGCTCCCCGGGGCGTGGCCATTGCCGAGGAGCAGACATGAAGATTGCCAGCCACCGCACCCCCGGGTGTGTGCGATGGGCACGACGGTGCCCACCCCCGTCGACGCCGCCCACGGCGGCTGGCCGGGGGTCGCGACGCAGACCAGCGGGGCAACGAACTGCCGCCGCGTCTTCTGCGCGCCGGTTGGCATGACCTAGCCGGTGCCCGAGCAGAGGCACCCTGACCCTTTCAGGAGCAGGAGTCGCATGAGCACGACCGATCCGGTCGCCCCCGCCCCCGGCGTGGACGAACCCGAACAGCTTGCTTTGGCCGAGGACTTCCCGTCGGCCACCGAAGAGGAGTGGGAGGTGGCGGTCGCCAAGGTTCTCAACCGCAACCGCCCACCGGACCACCAACTCACCGCCGAGCAGTGCCTCCAACGCCTCACCGTGCACACCCTCGACGGCCTGGACATCAAGCCGATGTACCGCGCCGACGACGTGCCCGGCCCCCTGGGCCACCCCGGCGTCGTCCCCTTCACGCGCGGCACCACGGTGCGCAACGGCGAGATGGACGCCTGGGACGTCCGCGCGCTCCACGAGGACCCGGACCCCGCGTTCACCCGGAAGGCCGTGCTCACCGATCTGGAGCGCGGCGTCACCTCCGTCTGGCTGCGCGTGGATCCCGACGCCGTGCAGCCGGACGACCTCGCCGACGACCTGGCCGACGTGCTGCTCGACATGGCCAAGGTGGAGGTCTCCAGCCGCTACGACCAGCAACGCGCCGCCGAGGCCCTGCTGGCCGTGTACGAGGGCTCGGACAAGGCGAAGGAAGACCTGCAGCTCAACCTGGGCATCGACCCGCTCGGGTTCGCGGCCCTGCACGGCGGCCCCGCCGACCTGTCCGGGCTCGCGGGGTGGGTGCGTCGCCTCGACGGGTACACGAAGTCGCGCGCCATCACGGTGGACGCCACGATCTACCACAACGCCGGCGCCGGCGACGTCGCGGAACTGGCCTGGGCGCTGGCCACCGGCACGGAGTACGTGCGCGCCCTCATCGAGCAGGGGGTGAGCGCCGACGAGGCGTTCGACGCCATCAACTTCCGCGTTACAGCCACCCACGACGAGTTCCTCACCATCGCCCGGCTGCGCGCGCTGCGCACCTGCTGGGCGCGCGTCGGCGAGGTCTTCGGCGTGGCCGAGGAGCGCCGGGGCGCCCGGCAGGAGGCCGTCACGAGCTGGCGCGAGCTCACGCGCGAGGACCCGTACGTGAACATCCTGCGCGGCACGATCGCCACCTTCTCGGCGGCCGTCGGCGGGGCCGAGTCCGTCACCACGCTGCCGTTCTGCGCCGCGCTGGGCCTGCCCGCCGACGACTTCGCCCGCAAGATCGCGCGGAACAGCGGCATCATCCTCGCCGAGGAGGTGAACGTCGGGCGCGTCAACGACCCGGCCGGCGGCTCCTTCTACGTCGAGTCACTGACCCGCAGCCTCGCCGAGGCCGGCTGGGCGCAGTTCCAGGCCGTGGAGGCGGCAGGCGGCATGGCCGCGGCCCTGGCCGGCGGGCACGTCGCCGGCGTCCTGGATGCCGAGAACGCCGAGCGCGCCAAGCGCCTGGCCACCCGCAAGCAGCCGATCACCGCAGTGAGCGAGTTCCCGCTCATCGGCGCCAAGTCGGTGGAGACGAAGCCGTTCCCGGACGCCCCGGAGCGGGCCGGCTTGCCGTGGCACCGCGACTCGGAGGTCTTCGAGGCGCTCGTCGACCGCTCCGCGTCGGCGCCGCAGCGGCCGCAGGTCTTCCTGGCCTGCCTCGGCACCCGGCGCGACTTCGGCGGGCGCGAAGGCTTCTCCGCCCCGGTGTGGCACATCGCCGGCATCGAGACCCCCGAGTGCGAGGGCGGCACCACCGCCGAGGTCGTGGAGGCCTTCCGGGCCTCCGGCGCCCAGGTGGCCAACCTGTGCTCGTCGGCGAAGGTCTACGCCGAGCAAGGCCTCGAGGTCGCCAGGGCCCTCAAGGACGCCGGCGCGAAGGCCGTCTATCTCTCGGGCGCCTACAAGGAGCTCGGCGACGACGCCGCGGAGGCCGAGCAGGTCTTCGCCGGACGCCTCTTCCTGGGCATGGACGTCGTCGACGTCCTCACCCACACCCTCGACCTCATGGGAGTTGCACAGTGAGCACCCTTCCTCGTTTCGATTCCATCGATCTGGGCACCGCCTCGGTGCCCGCGGACGCCGCCGAGCGGTTCGCCGCCCTGGCCGCGCAGGCCGGCACCGGGGAGCCGTGGACCACGCCCGAGCAGATCCCGGTGGGCACCCTCTTCACCGAGGCCGTCTACCAGGACATGGACTGGCTGGACACCTACGCGGGCATTCCCCCGTTCACCCACGGGCCCTACGCCACGATGTACGCCTACCGTCCCTGGACGATCCGGCAGTACGCGGGGTTCTCCACCGCGAAGGAGTCCAACGCCTTCTACCGCCGCAACCTCGCGGCCGGCCAGAAGGGCTTGTCGGTGGCCTTCGACCTGCCCACCCACCGCGGCTACGACTCGGACAATCCGCGCGTCCCCGGTGACGTCGGCATGGCCGGTGTCGCCGTGGACTCCATCTACGACATGCGCGAGCTGTTCGCGGGCATCCCGCTGGACCGGATGAGCGTGTCGATGACGATGAACGGCGCGGTGCTGCCGATCCTGGCCCTCTACGTGGTGACGGCCGAGGAGCAGGGCGCGAAGCCCGAGCAACTCGCGGGGACGATCCAAAACGACATCCTCAAAGAGTTCATGGTGCGCAACACCTACATCTACCCGCCGCTGCCCTCGATGCGGATCATCTCCGACATCTTCGCCTTCGCCAGCGCGAACATGCCGAAGTGGAACTCCATCTCGATCTCCGGCTACCACATGCAGGAGGCGGGGGCGACCGCCGACATCGAGATGGCGTACACGCTCGCGGACGGCGTCGACTACATCCGCGCCGGGGAGTCGGTCGGCCTCAAGGTGGACCAGTTCGCGCCCCGCCTGAGCTTCTTCTGGGCGATCGGCACGAACTTCTTCATGGAGGTCGCCAAGATGCGTGCCGCCCGCATGCTGTGGGCGAAGCTCGTGAACCAGTTCGGCCCGAAGAACCCCAAGTCGATGAGCCTGCGCACGCACTCGCAGACGTCGGGTTGGTCGCTCACCGCGCAGGACGTCTACAACAACGTGATCCGCACCTGCGTGGAGGCCATGGCCGCCACCCAGGGGCACACGCAGTCGCTGCACACGAACTCCCTGGACGAGGCGATCGCCCTGCCCACCGACTTCAGCGCCCGCATCGCCCGGAACACGCAGTTGTTCATCCAGCAGGAGTCGGGCACCTGCCGGGTCATCGATCCCTGGAGCGGCTCGGCCTACGTCGAGAAGCTCACCTTGGAGTTGGCCCGCAAGGCCTGGGGCCACATCACCGAGGTCGAGAAGGCGGGCGGCATGGCCAAGGCCATCGAGGCCGGCATCCCGAAGATGCGCATCGAGGAGGCGGCCGCCCGCACGCAGGCGCGCATCGACTCGGGCCGTCAGCCCCTCATCGGCGTCAACAAGTACCGCCTCGACCACGAGGACCCCCTCGAGGTGCTCAAGGTCGACAACTCCCAGGTGCTCGCCGAGCAGAAGGCCAAGCTGGTCAAGCTGCGGGCCGAGCGCGACGAGGCGGCCACCCAGGCGGCACTCGAGAAGCTCACGTGGGCGGCGGCCAACCCCGATCCGACCGACCCCGACCGCAACCTGCTCAAGCTGTGCATCGACGCCGGGCGCGCCATGGCGTCCGTCGGCGAGATGAGCGACGCGATGGAGAAGGTGTTCGGGCGCTACACCGCCCAGATCCGTACCATCGCCGGTGTGTACGCCAAGGAAGTGAGGAGTTCCCCGGCCGTGGACGAAACCCGCAGCCTCGTCGAGCAGTTCGAGCAGACCGAGGGACGGCGTCCCCGCATTCTGCTGGCCAAGATGGGCCAGGACGGCCACGACCGCGGCCAGAAGGTGATCGCCACGGCCTTCGCCGACCTCGGCTTCGACGTCGACGTCGGCCCGCTCTTCCAGACCCCCGAGGAGACCGCGCGCCAGGCCATCGAGGCCGACGTCCACGTGGTGGGGGTGTCCTCGCTCGCGGCCGGGCACCTCACGCTCGTGCCCGCGCTGCGCAAGGAGCTGGACGCGCGCGGCCGTCCCGACATCCTCATCGTGGTGGGCGGCGTGATCCCCGAGCAGGATTTCCAGGCGCTGCGCGACGCGGGCGCCATGGACATCTACCCGCCCGGCACGGTCATCCCGGAGGCGGCGGTGCGTCTGCTCCATGAGCTGTTGGACGCCTCCGAGGCGTCCGAGGACTCGGACGCGGATGCGTAGGAGGATCGACGTCGACGCGCTGGCCGCCCAGGTTTTGGACGGCCAGCGCGCCGGCATTGCGCAGGCGATCACCCTGGTGGAGTCGTCGCTGCCGGCCCACCGCCCGCTCGCCCGGGCCCTGCTCGCACGGCTGCTGCCGAGCGCGGGGAAGGCCACGCGGGTGGGGCTCACGGGTGTGCCGGGCGCGGGCAAGTCCACCTTCATCGACGCCCTGGGCTGCCGCCTCATCGAGGCGGGCCACCGGGTGGCCGTGCTCGCGGTCGACCCGTCGAGCACCCGCACCGGCGGCTCGATCCTGGGCGACCGCACCCGCATGGGTAAGCTGTCGGAGAGCGACGACGCCTACATCCGGCCCTCCCCGTCGGGGTGCCACCTGGGCGGGGTGGCGCGCGCCACGCGCGAGGCGATGATCATCGTGGAGGCCGCAGGCTTCGACACGGTCATCGTCGAGACGGTCGGGGTGGGCCAGTCCGAGGTGGCCGTGGCGGGCATGGTCGACACCTTCCTGCTGCTGGCGCTGGCCGGCGCCGGCGACCAGTTGCAGGGCATCAAGCGCGGCATCCTGGAGCTCGCCGACGTCATCGCGGTCAACAAGGCCGACGGCGACAACGCCGGCCAGGCGCGGGTGACGGCCCGGGACCTGTCGATCGCGATGAAGCTCATCAACGACGAGTCCAGCGGGCGGCGTACCCCGGTGCTCACCTGCTCGGCGCTGACCGGGCAGGGGCTCGACGAGGTGTGGGACGCCGTCGGCGAGCACCGCTCCTGGGTCGAGGAGACCGTCGGCCTGCAGCGCCGGCGCGCCGACCAGCAGGTGGACTGGATGTGGGCCCAGATCGAGGGCGCCGTGGTGGATTCGCTGCGCTCCACGCCCCAGCTCGCGTCGCTGGGCCACGAGTTGGCCGCCCAGGTGGGGACGTCCTCCCTGAGCGCCCTGGACGCCTCCGCGCGGTTCCTGTCCGCCTACGCCGGCGAGGTGCCCGGCTTCGGCTGGCAGGACGCCGACTGAGCGGCGTCGCAGGCGACGCGCCCGGCCGGAGCCCGGCCCCGCCCTCGCCCGCGCCTACGCGACCGACTTCTCCTTCGCCGCGGCGATGATGGCCTCGACGTCGCGCCGGCACGTGCCGCAGCCGCTGCCGGCGCGCGTGGCCATCCGGACGGCGTCCACCGTCGCCGCGCCCTGCTCGACCGCCTCGCTGATGGTCGCGTGGGCGACGCCCGCGCACTGGCAGACCGTCGACGCCGGGGAGAACTCCGCGGCGCGCGGCCGGGCGATGTCGAGGGCGTCCAGGCGCAGCAGGACGGAGGCGTCCGCGGGCACGGGGGTGTGGCGCTCGTACATGAGGCCGACCTCGGCGGCCGTCCGCGGGAGGCCGAGCACCTGGTAGCCGGCGATGGAGCGGTCGGCGCGCAGGTCCAGCCGGACGAACGTCCCGGCCGAGCCGTCGGCCCACTCGACGACGCGCGCCGGGTCGCTGCCGGCGCTCCACAACGGCCCGCCGCACTGACCGGCCGTCACGAACTCGATCGTGTGCGACTTCAGCCGCAGCGCCGCGGGGCGCGTGGGCGTCCAGGAGGGCTCGGGAGCGACGCCGGCGAGCTCGTCCGCGCACTTGCGCGCGAGCCAGTCGGCCTGCTGCCAGCCGGGGCCGATGAGGCCGACGAGGTGCCGCGCTCCCCCGCAGATCGCGCAGCCGGCGTCGTCGCAGTGCAGGTCGGCGCAGTCGCCGATGGCGAAGATGCGCCCGGCGACGTCGGCCGCCAGGTCGTGCCCCACGCGGACGCCGCGGGCCGTGCGCAGGCCGGCGGTCCGGGCGACGTCGACCCGCGGACGGACGCCGCACGACACGACCAGCAGATCGCCCCTCACGACCCGGCCGCCGTCGAGGTGCAGCCCCGCGAACGCCCCGTCCTCGTCGCGCTCGACGCCGATCACGTCGGCCTCCCCCACCAGCTCGACGCCCTGCCCGGCGAGGGAGCGGGCGAGCAGGCGTCCGGCGGTCTCGCTGACGGCGGCGCCCATCGGCCAGCCGCCGCGGTGCACGAGCGTCGCCGGGCACCCCTCCTCACCCAGGGCGAGGGACGCCTCGACCCCCAGGACGCCTCCGCCCCAGACCACCACCCGGTCGCCGCGGTCGCGGGCGCGGCGCACGACGGCGGCGTCCGCGAGGTCGCGCAGCGGCGTGGCCCCCGGGATGAGCCGCCCGCCCTCGCTGAGGCCGGGCGTCGCGGGCAGCGTCGGGTCGGCGCCGGTCGCGAGCACCAGACGGTCGAACGGCAGCATGACGACGGCCCCCGACGGTCCGACCGCCCGGACGACGCGCTCGCCGCGATCCACGCCCGTCACCGACGTCCCGAGCAGCACCCGGACGCCCGCCGCCCGCAGCTCGGCGGCGTCCGTGAGCGACAGCTCGGCCTGGCTCACGCGGCCGACGGCGTGCTCGCCGACCAGGACGCGGTTGTACGCCGGCTCGGTCTCGGCGCCGACGACGGTGAGGCCGACGCGGCCGGCCTCCACCTCGGGCAGCAGCTCGTCGACGAAGCGGCCGGCGACGGGCCCGAACCCGACGACGACCACCTGCTCGCCCTCGGCGAGCCGGTGCGTGTCGGGACGGTGATGGCGCGGGCGGGACGGCAGGGTCGCGGTCATGCGGAGGCCTCCTCGTAGGCGACGGTTTCGCTCGGCACGTACGCGCGGACGCGCACGGGGACGTTCTTGAACTCGGGCATGCCGGACAGCGGGTCGGTCCGCGGCTCGACCAGGGCGTTCGCCGCCTCCGCGCCGCCGTAGTGGAACGGCAGGAAGACCGCGTCCAGCCTGATGTCGGCGCTCCACTGCGCGGCCAGCACCAGCACGCCTCGGTCGTTCGCCACCTCGGCCAGGTCGCCGTCGCCGATGCCGAGCACCATCGCGGTCGCCGGGTGGATCTGCAGCATCGCCGCCGGACGCGCCTGCTCCAGGGACGCCACCCGCCGCGTCTGCGTGCCCGACTGGTAGTGCTCCAGGTAGCGGCCGGTGAGCAGGGTGAGCGTGCCCGGCTCCGGGCGGGGCACGCGCGGCGTCACGGCGACCAGCCGGGCGCGGCCGTCCGGGTGGGCGAAGCCGTCGAGGAACACCCGCGGCGTCCCCTGCCAGCCGTCCGCGTAGCCGGGCTGCTCGGACGCCCCCGCCCGCTCGGGCGGGCAGGGCCAGTACGAGGCCACCCCGGCGTCCAGCGCCTCGTTCGTGATGCCCGAGTAGTCGGCGCGGCCGCCCGCGGACGCCGCCCGCAGCTCGTCGAAGACCGCGCGCGGGTCGTCGCTCCAGACGCCGGGGGCGCCCAGCCGCCGGGCGAGCTCGCGCATGATCCACAGCTCCGACCGGACGCCCTCGGGCGCCGGCGCCGCCGGATTACGCCGCAGGACGCGGCCCTCCAGGTTCGTCATCGTGCCGGACTCCTCCGCCCACTGCGGCACGGGCAGCACGAGATCGGCCAGCCGGGCCGTCTCGGAGAGGAAGAACTCGGTGACCACGAGGAAGTCCAGGGCCCGCAGGCCGGCCCGCAGCTCGTTGACGTCGGGCGCGGAGACCAGCACGTTCGACCCGTTCACCCACAGCGCCCGGACGCCGCCCTCGCGCCCGAGCGACCCCAGCAGCTCCACCGCCGGCAGCCCCGGCCCCGGGATGTCCTCGGGCGCGATCCCCCACACGCGCGCGACGTGCGCGCGGGCGTCCGGGTCGGCGATCGAGCGGTAGCCGGGCAACTGGTCGGCCTTCTGCCCCTGCTCGCGGGCGCCCTGCCCGTTGCCCTGGCCGGTGAGGGTGCCGTAGCCCGAGCCGAGGCGTCCAGGGAGGCCGAGCAGCAGCGCGAGGTTGATCGCGGCCGTCGTGGTGTCGGTGCCGTCGACGTGCTGCTCGACGCCGCGTCCGGTGAGCACGTAGGTGCCCCGCCGCTCGCGCGACAGCAGCCGCGCGGCCTCGCGGATGCGCAGCGCCGGGACGCCCGACACCTCCTCGGCGCGCTCCGGCCACCAGCGGCGCAGCACGCGGGCGAGGGCCGGGTAGCCGGTGGTGCGGTCCTCCAGGTAGTCCTCGTCGGCGAGCCCCTCCAGGATCACGACGTGCGCGATCGCTGCCAGCACGACGTGGTCGGTGCCGGGCGTCGGCTGCAGGTGCAGCCCGCCACCGTCCTCGGTGAGCTTCGCGGTGGCGGTGCGCCGCGGGTCCATCACGAGGAGCCCGCCCGAGCGCCGCGCGGCCGCGAGGTGCTGCACGAACGGCGGCATCGTCTCGGCCGGGTTCGACCCCAGCAGCATGATCGTGTGCGCCTCGTCGAGGTCGGTCATCGGGAACGGCATGCCGCGGTCGAGCCCGAAGCTCCGGTTGCCGGCCGTCGCCGCGGACGCCATGCAGAACCGCCCGTTGTAGTCGATCCGGGACGTCCGCAGCGCCACGCGCGCGAACTTGCCGAGCGAGTAGGCGCGCTCGTTCGTCAGGGACGCCCCGCCGAAGATCCCCACGGCGTCGCGCCCGTAGGCGTCCTGGGCCGCGCGGAACGCCGCCGCCATCGCGTCGAGGGCGGCGTCCCACGACACCGGCCGCAGGACGCCGCCGGCGTCCCGCAGCAGCGGTCCGGTGAGCCGGTCGGCGTGGCCGACGAGTTCCCCGGACGTCCAGCCCTTGCGGCACAGGCCGCCCCCGTTCGTCGGGAACTGCCGCGGCTCCACCCGCAGCTCGCGCCCGGGCACTCCGGACGCCTCCGGCGTCAGCGTCATCGCGCACTGCAGCGCGCAGTAGGGGCAGTGGGTGTCGGTTCGGCTGTCGGTCACGCGGACCTCCTCGCTGGGACGCGGCGGCGGATTCGGCTGGGCGGCGGCTCTCGGCGTGTCAGAGGGCTCGCCGCTCAGATGCGCTCGGCGTGGCCGGCGCCCCGACGCAGGTAGCACGCCCACGTGATCGCGGTCGCGACGAGGTAGAACGCGACGAAGCCGTAGAACGCCGCGTTGTACGTGCCGGTGCCGGTCTTGGCCGCGGAGAGCACCTGCGGGATCGCGAAGCCGCCGTAGGCGCCGATCGCGGAGATCAGCCCGAGGGCCGCGGACGCCTTCCGCTCCGGCGTCACGCCGTCGGCGGACCGGTGCGCCTTGAGGCGGTAGATCGTCGGGATCATCCGGTACGTCGAGCCGTTGCCGAGCCCGGACGCCACGAACAGCGCGAGGAACAGCCCCAGGAACAGCCAGAAGTTCGCCATCGGTAGCGTCGCGACGACGGTCAGCGCGAGGGCCGCCATTGCCAGGAACGCCCAGACGGTGACGATCGCCCCGCCGAAGCGGTCGGCCAGGCGCCCGCCGTAGGGCCGGGCCAGCGACCCGACGAGCGGGCCGAGGAACGACAGCGAGACCGCCGCCACGCCGAGGCTCACGGTGGAGAAAGCCGGGAAGACGTCCTTGATGAGCTTCGGGAACACGCCCGAGAAGCCGATGAACGACCCGAACGTGCCGATGTAGAGCAGCGAGAGCACCCAGAAGTGCGGCTCGGTCGTCGCGGCCAGCGAGCCGGCGAGGTCCCCCTTCGCGTGGGAAAGGTTGTGCATGAACCGGCGCGCGCCCCAGGCCGCGATCAGGATCAGCGGCACCCAGACCCAGCCGGCCAGGGGCAGGTTCAGCGTGCCGGCCGCGCCGACGGTCACCACGATCGGGACGATGAGCTGGCTGATCGCGGCGCCCAGGTTGCCCCCGGCGGCGTTCAGCCCGAGCGCGTACCCCTTCTCGCGCGCCGGGTAGAAGAAGGTGATGTTCGCCATCGACGACGCGAAGTTGCCCCCGCCGAAGCCGGCCGTGGCGGCGATCAGCAGCATCGCCCAGAACGGCGTCGCCGGGTTTCCGACGGCCAGGGCGAGGCCGATGGTCGGGATGAGCAGCAGCAGCGCCGAGACGATCGTCCAGTTGCGGCCGCCGAAGCGGGCGACGGTGAACGTGTACGGGATGCGGAGGGTGGCCCCCACGAGCGCCGGCATCGAGATCAGCCAGAACGTCTGGGCGTCCGAGAAGGCGAAGCCCGCGCGCGGAAGGAAGACGACGGTGATGGCCCACAGCTGCCAGACCGCGAAGCCGAGGAACTCGGCGAAGATCGACCAGCGGAGGTTCGTGCGCGCGAGCGCGCGGCCCTCGCGCTCCCAGAACGCGGCGTCCTCGGCGTTGTAGCCGTCGAGCCAGCGCCCGGGGCGGTGAGTGAGGGTGGACGCCTGCTCGCGGCGTCCGGTCACGACATTCGTGGTCATCCGTGCTCCGTTTCGACGTGGGTGCGGATGCAGCGAATGTAGGAACGGGATGTTACGCAGCGAATCCCCGGTCGTTACGGGCCGATAGCGGGGCCCTCACCAACCGGCCGCGGAGGCGAAAGCGCGCGAGAATTCGCACCCTTTGTTTTTTCGCCCAGGACGCCGTCGGCGTTCGCCGGCCGGTATCGTGCGGCGTCCGGCCCTGTCCCGGGTAGGTTACGGGGGACATATCCCCGCGCCGCCGGCACGACGACGTGCCGGGGCCGTTGGAAGGAGCACACGCATGACATCCAGACTCGCCACGCTGGCCGCCGCGGCCTCCGCGCTGGTTCTCGCGCTCACCGGCTGCGCCGGCTCGACGGGGGCTTCGCCCGCCGCGTCGGGGGCGTCCGGCAACGGCAAGACGTACAAGGTCGGCATCACGCAGATCGTCAGCCACGCGTCGCTGGACGCGGCCCGCGAGGGCTTCAAGAAGGCGCTCGCCGACGCGGGCGTCCAGGCGACGTACGACGAGCAGAACGCGCAGGGCGACCAGGCCACGGCCACGTCGATCGCCGCGAAGTTCAACTCCGACAACCTCGACCTCATCCTGGCGATCGCCACGCCGACCGCGCAGGCGTCCGCGCAGGCGATCACGAACAAGCCGATCCTGTTCACCGCGGTCACCGACCCGGTCGCCGCGAAGCTGGTCGACTCCAATGAGAAGCCGGGCTCGAACGTGACCGGCACGACCGACATGAACCCGGTGGCCGACCAGATCGGGCTCATCAAGCAGATCAGGCCCTCCGCGAAGAGCGTCGGCATCATCTACAGCTCGGGCGAGGTGAACTCCGACGTGCAGGTGGCCGCCGCGAAGAAGGCGGCGGCCGAGCAGGGCCTCACGGTGGTCACGAAGACCATCACGACCACCGCCGAGCTGCAGCAGGCCGCGAACTCGATCACGGCCGACGCGCTGTACGTGCCGACCGACAACAACGTGGTCTCGGGTCTCGACTCGGTCGTCGGCGTCGCGGAGGCGAAGAAGATCCCCCTCGTGGTCGGCGAAGGCGACTCGGTGAAGAAGGGCGGGCTCATCACCTACGGCATCGATTACGAGAAGCTCGGCTACCAGACCGGCCAGATGGCCGTGAAGATCCTCACCCAGGGCGCGAAGCCGGCCGACATGCCGGTGGAGTCGCAGAAGGACATCACGCTCATGGTCAACAAGAAGGCCGCCGAGCGGATGGGCGTGACGATCCCCGAGTCGCTGCTGTCGAAGGCGGAGGTCGTCGGCTAAGCATGATGTCGGCGCTCGACCTCGGCCTCATCTACGGGTTGATGGCCCTGGGGGTCTACCTCACCTTCCGCATCCTCGACTTCCCCGACCTCACGGTCGACGGAAGCTTCACGACCGGCGCGGCGACCGCGGCGGCGTTGATCCTCCTGGGTCAGCCGCCGCTGCTCGCCACGCTGGCGGGGGCCGTGGTCGGCGCCGTCGCCGGGCTGATCACCGGCGTGCTGCACACCAAGGGCAAGATCAACCCGCTGCTCGCGGGCATCCTGACCCAGATCGCGCTCTACTCGATCAACCTGCGCATCATGGGCCGGGCGAACCTGCCCCTGCTGCGGCAGGACACGATGCTCTCGCCGCTGCGCGACGAGGGGCTGTTCGGATCGTGGGTGTCGGTGGGCGTGTTCGCCCTGGTGACGCTCGCGTTCATGGTCGCGCTCGACTGGTTTCTCAACACCGACCTCGGCCTCGCGCTGCAGGCGACCGGCGACAACGAGCGCATGATCCGCTCCCAGGGCGTCTCGACGGACGCGACGAAGATTTTGGGGCTGGCGCTCAGCAACGCCCTCGTGGGGCTGTGCGGGGCGCTCATCGCGCAGTACCAGGGGTTCGCCGACATCGGCATGGGCATCGGCCTCATCGTGGCGGGGTTGGCGTCCGTCATCATCGGGCAGGCGTTGCTGCCGAGCCGGCGGTTCATCTTCGCGACCCTCGCGGTCGTGGTGGGCTCGGTCGTGTATCGGCTGGTCATCCAGGTCGCGCTGGGCCTGGGCTTCGATCCGAACGACATGAAGCTGATCTCGGCCGTCCTCGTGATCCTGGCCCTGCTGCTGCCGCGCCTGACCGTGTTCCGGCGCATGCGCGCCCGCTCCCGTCAGCGGCGGCTCGAGGCCGCCGCGGTGAAGGAGGCCTGAGATGCTGGACGTCCGCGGCGTCACCAAGGTGTTCGCCCAGCACACGCCCAACGAGAAGGTCGCCCTGGACGACCTCTCGCTGCGGCTCGACGAGGGCGACTTCGTCACGATCATCGGCAGCAACGGCGCCGGCAAATCGACGCTGCTGAACCTCATCGCCGGCGAGTTCCGACCCGAGCGGGGCACGATCTGGATCGACGGGGCGAACGTCACGCGGCTGCCCGACTTCAAGGTCGCCCAGTTCGTGGGCCGCGTGTTCCAGGACCCGCTGGCCGGCACCGCCCCCCACGGCACGATCGAGCAGAACCTCGCCATGGCCTACGCGCGCGGCAAGCGTCGCGCCCTGCGCACCGGCGTCACGAACGCGAAGCGGGACCTGTTCCGCGACGAGCTCGCCCGGCTCGAGCTGGGCCTGGAGGACCGGATGCGCACGGAGGTCGGCCTGCTCTCCGGCGGCCAACGGCAGGCGTTGTCCCTTGTCATGGCCACGTTCAGCCAGCCGAAGATCCTGCTGCTCGACGAGCACACCGCGGCGCTCGATCCCCAGCGTGCCGCCCTCATCGGGCGGCTCACCGAGGACGCCGTCGAGCGGCACCGGCTCACCACGCTCATGGTGACCCACAACATGGAGCAGGCCCTCGCGATGGGCAACCGGCTCGTGATGATGCACGAGGGCCGCGTGATCTACGAACTGGGCGGCGAGTCGAAAGCCAAGGCGACCGTCGCCGACCTGCTGGCCCAGTTCGACGCCGTCAAAGGCACCCTGTCCGACCGGACGATGCTGGCCTGAGCGGGGTCACGGCGTCCGGCAGCACCACCGAACTCACGTTCGCCCCCGGGCGCCGCCCCTCACTCGGCGAGCACCTGGAACAGGACGTGGTCCTGCCAGCGGCCGGCGACGTGCAGGTAGCGGGGGGCCAACCCGATCCGGACGAACCCGTTGCGCTCCAGCACCTTGTGCGCCGCCTGGTTGTGCACGAGGTTCGCGGCCTGGATGCGGTGCAGTTCCAGCACATCGAACGCGTACTGCCGCATCTGCCCGACCGCGTCGGTCGCCACCCCGCGGCCGTTCACATGCTCGGAGACCCAGCAGTGCAACTCGCAGCTCCGTGACGCCCCGTACGTGACGCGCTCGAGCGTCACCCGGCCCACGACCTCGTCGTCGAGCAGGATCACCTGGGGCACGAGCACGCCGAGCGCCTGCTGCTCCAACGACCACTCGATCGTCTGCCGCTGGCCGGCGACCGTGAAGTAGTCGTCCGGGCGGTGCGGCTCCCACGGCCTGAGGAAGGAGCGGTTGCGCTCCACGAGCGCGGCGAGGACGCCGGCGTCCGAGGGCCGCACCCGCCGCGTCCTGATCATGCCTGATCGTTGCAGGTTTCCTGCCCCAGCGGGGCCATCTGCGCGCATCGGAGGCGAATCCACCCCCGGGCGGGCGGCGTCAGGAGCGCTTCTTGGCCTTCTTGGCCTTGCCGCCCTTCTTCGCGGACTTCTTCTTCCCGCCCGGGCCCAGCTTCTTCTTGCCGCCGGCCTTCGTGCCCTTCTTGGGGGCGCCGCGCTTGGTGTAGCCGAAGCCGTGCTCGCGGGACTCCTCCCGCTTGCGCCGGTCCTCGCTCGTCCAGCGCTGCTTCACCCGGACGCCGCCCTCC
>NZ_JBDHZL010000029.1:0-28579 GCF_039811905.1 Nigerium sp.
TGGTGGTCGTGCTGGTGGTGGGCCGTGTGGTCGCCGGGCTGCGGGTGCCCGGTGAAGGACGCGGGGTCGGCGACGAATCGGTCGCGGCAGCCGGCGGAGCAGAAGTGGTACTCGACGCCGTCGTGCGTGGCGTGGAACTCGGTTTCGCCCGGGTCCACCGCCATGCCGCACACCGGATCGGTCACGCGCGTGGAGGTTTTGGGGAACTCGTTCATGCCTCCAGCATACCCCCGAGGGGTATATGCCCAACCAGGACGCCGCCCTCCCAGGAGGGCGCGTGCGTCGGGGCCCCGCCGCGGCTACCCCAGCGTCAGCCGCGCCCGGATGTCGCCCAGCCCGCGGGCGATCAGCAGTTCGCCCTTCCCGGACAGCGACGCCCACCCGCCGGACTCCTCGTCCCACCGCTGCCACACGCGCGGATCGCAGGGCACCGCCACCTCGACGCGCTCGCCCGCGGCGACCGCCACGTTCAGGAACCCGGCCAGGCGCACCGGCTGATCGGGCTCCTCGGGCCGGTAGTACACCTGGACCACCTCGCGCGAGTCGCGCTTGCCCGTGTTGCGCAGCGTGACGTGCGCGACGGGGGCCGCCGGGCCCTCCTCGACGAACGCGTTCGAGTACGCCCACGTCGTGTACCCCAGGCCCTCGCCCAGCCAGGCCGCCGGCTCGGGGGCGTGCCCGAACGGGAAGTGCCCGCGGTAGCCGACGTACGTGCCCTCGCGGTACTCCAGGCGCCCCTCGACGGGCGCCACGTTCCACCCCGGCGTCGCGCCGTCGGCGACCGGCCACGTGGTGACCAGCCGGCCGGTCGGCTCCAGTTCGCCCAGCAGCACCTTCGCGACGGCGTGGCCGCCTTCCTGGCCGGGCAGCCCGATCACGAGGACGGCGTCGACCCGCTCGGCCCACGGCATGAGCACCGGCGTCGCCGCGTTCACCACGACGACCGTGCGCTTGGCCGCGTCGACGACGGCGTTCACCAGCGCGTCCTGCTCCCCGGGGAGCCGCAGCGTCTCCTTGTCGGCGGCCTCCGTCTCCTGCTCCTCGGTCAGCCCGACCACGACGACCGCGACGTCGGCGTCCGCCGCCGCCTCGGCGGCCTCGGCGATGACCTCTGCCGTCGGACGCGGCGCCGGCCGCGCGATGAGCCCCCGGATGCCCGGGACGGTCGCGCCCTCGTCGTCGGGCGCCAGGTCGACGCGGGCCTGCAGCACCGTGCCCGGCTCGACCTCGCCCTCGGCGCGCCAGGACGGCGGCGTCAGGAGCGCCGCCCCCGGGTCGCCGCCCGGGACGCCCAGGTACTGCTCGCCCTCGACCGGGCCGAGCGCGACCGTCCACCGGCCCACCCCGATCACCCCGACCTCCAGGCGGCCGCCGGTCTCCACGCGCCCGCGCAGGACGGCCGCGGCGACCGGCCGCGGCGTCCCGTCCTCCCAGCCGAGGCTGGCCGCGGTCTCGGCGCCGTGCCTGGTCTCCAGCTCGACGCCGTCGGCGTCGAGCAGCGTGATCTCGAGCCCCGGCTCGCCGGTGGCCGGGTCGACGACGAAACCCGGCCGGGCGGCCACCCCCCGGGTGCGGATCTCGACGCCGTCGGCCACCGTGAGGTTCTCGTGCAGGGCCGACAGCCCGTCGGCGATCGACACCTCGTACGGCGCGTTCACGTGCGCCGACCCGCCGCCCATGCACGCCGTCGTCACGGCCGGACGCCCGATCAGCGCCACCCGCTGCTCCGGACGCAGCGGCAGCACGCCCCCGACGTTGCTCAGCAGCGTCATGCCCCGGGACGCCAACCGCGTCAGTTGCTCGACCCGCACGGCCGAGTCCACCGCCGGCACCTCGCCCCGCTCGGGCCCGGACCCCTCGCCCAGCCTGCCTGTGCGGTCGGCGAGCCGGAGGAGGCGTCGCACCTTGTCGTCGAGCATCTCCAGGGGCACCCGCCCCTCGTGGACGGCCGACACCAGGTGGCCCTCCCACGGGCCTCCCGGGCCCGGCATGACGAGGTCGAGGCCGCCCACGGCGGTCTCGACGGTGCGCGTCGCCGCGCTCCAGTCCGACATGATCAGCCCCTCCCACCCCCACTCGCCCTTCACGACCTCGTTCTGCACGTGGCCCTGCTCGGTGGCCGGGACTCCGTTGACCTTGTTGTAGGCCGCCATCAGCGTCCACGGATCCGCGTCTTCGATCGCGATCTCGAACGGCAGCAGGTACACCTCGCGCAGCGCCGCCTCGGACAGCGCCGAATCCACCGACCGCCGCTCGGTCTCCGATTCGTTCGCCACCAGGTGTTTCAGGCAGGCCCCCACCCCGGACGCCTGCAGCCCCTGCACGTAGGCCGCGGCCAGCACGCCCGTCAGCAGCGGGTCTTCGGAGTACTGCTCGAACAGCCGCCCGCCGAGCGGGGAGCGGTGCAGGTTGACGGTCGGGCCCAGCACGACGTTGACGTCTTGCCGCCGCGCCTCCGCCGCCAGCAGCCCGCCGACCTCGCGCAGCACCTCGGCATCCCACGACGACGCGAGCACCGTCGCGTTCGGGAACAGCGCGACGCGCTCGCCCCCGGTGAACTTGAGCCCGCGCACGCCCGTCGGGCCGTCGGAGAACGCCAGGGCGCCCAGCCCGATCTCGGGCTCGGCCCAGAGCGTGAACGCGGTCTCGCCGGTGAGCAGCCGCACCTTCTGCTCGACGGAGAGCTGGGCGATCAGATCGTCGTAGGGGTGGGTGGCGGTCATCGTCGACTCCTTCTGCCTGCCTCGCGGGTCACCCCATTCAAACACACGGCTCCGACGAAATCGAACGGGGGAGCGATTCGATTCGTCAGGACGCCGCGTCACCCAACCCCGCGTGCCGCAGCGCGGGCTGCTCGACCGGCGCGAGCTCCAGCAGGGCGAGGGCGGCCTGGTCGTCGGTCACGAGCGTGGTCAGTAGCCCCGAGCGCGCCGCGGCTGCAATCGCCGGCGCCCGTTGGACGCCGCCCGCGGCGGCGATCACGTGCGGGATCCGCAGCAGGTCGTCCGCGGACGCCGAGATCCGGCGGTCGGCCAGGTCGCCGTCGATGACGCGACCGTCGGCGTCCAGGAAGATGCCGAGTAGCTCGGCCTGGGCGTTCTCCTCGTCGAGGTGCGCGACGTCGGCGTCTGAGAGAAAGTGCCGCAACTGCGTGATCGAGGGCCGCCACGAGCCGACCGACATGACCGCCAGCTTCAGTTCGGGGAAGTGGGCGAGCGTGGACGCGATCGCCGGGTCGGCCCGCAGGACGGACGCCGCCTGCGCCGACCCGGCGAACAGCGGCGCGAAGATCGCGAGCGCCCGGACGCTGGAGTCGGCCGTGATGCTGCGCAGCACCTCGACGGGGGACTGGCTGGGGTCGTTGCCGACCGTCCCGGTGAGTTGGACGGCGAGGCTCGGGGGCAGGTCGACGAGCCGCTCGCCGATGGCGCGCATGGTGCGGCCCCAGGAGATCCCGAAGGTGTCCCCGGGCTCCAGGAGCGTGCGCGCGTGATCCGCCGCGGCCTGCGCGATGCGCTCCCGGATCTGGATCTCGCTGCCGCCGCTGTCGACGACCAGGCATGAGCGGAGGCCCAGGTGGGTGGCCAGCCTCGTCGACAGCAGGTCCTGGTACGCGTTGCCGCCCCGGATCTCGATGTGGACGATGCCCTCCTGGCGGCCCTGCTCCAGCAGCCGCGCCACCTTGAAGCGCGACAGCCCGAACCGCTGCCCGATCTCGACCTTGGAGCGGTCCTCCAGGTAGTAGAGCCGCGCGATCTCCCCGATCTGCTCCGCCGTCGCCTCGTCCATGTCCCCCACCTCGTGCTCAGATGAGCGCCAGCATAGGGGGCGCGGGGCCCTTGACGAGGCGTCCGACCCGCCTTACGATCTCACACATGAGCAACGGAAGCTCAAACGAGCAGCAGGACACCACCCGGCGCCTGCTCGTCAACGGCCTGACCGTCGAGGTCCCCGCCGAGCAGGCGGTCGTCCGGCGGCGCCTGCTCCCGGCGCTGCGGGCCCTCCGGCCGGCCCCCGGCCATCGGCGGGCCTTCGTGTTCGTGGCCGGCCCGCCCGGCACGGGCAAATCGACGCTTGCGGAGTTGGCGCGGCACGAGGCGTCCGAGGAGGGGCTGCGGCTCGACGTCGTGGGCCTCGACGGGTTCCACCACCGGCAGTCCTACCTCGACACCCACTGCGCGCAGGTCGGCGGCCGCGCCGTCCGGCTCGCGGACGTCAAGGGCGCCCCCGAGAGCTTCGATCTCCGGCGGTTCCAGGCGTTCCTCGCCCGCACCGCCACCGAGGACGTGGCCTGGCCCGCCTACAGCCGCACGCTGCACGACGTCGTGGACGACGCGGTCCCGGTCACGGGCGACGTCGTGCTCGTGGAGGGCAACTGGCTCATGCTCGACGAACCCGGCTGGCGCGACCTGGCCCGCTGGCCGGCGCTGCGCATCTTCCTGGACGCCCCGGCGGGTCTGCTGCGCGAGCGCCTGATCGGCCGCAAGGTCGCGGGCGGGCTCTCGCGCGCCGACGCCGAGGCGTTCTACGAGGCCAGCGACCGCCGCAACGTCGCACGTTGCCTGGGCGGCGTCACCGGCCAGATCGACATCACCCTCCGGGCCCTGCCCGACGGGACGCTGCACGACGAGACGCAGCACGACCAGACGCAGCACGACCAGACGCAGCACGACCAGACGACCACACTCGACGACGAGACCACCAGGAGAGACGCATGACGACAGCGACGCCGGCCACGGCGTCCGGACGCGCGCGGGTACAGGCGTTCGGAGGATTCTTGACGGCGATGGTGATCCCCAACATGGGGGCGTTCATCGCGTGGGGCTTCATCACGGCCCTGTTCATCCCGACCGGCTGGATCCCGAACGAGGGGTTCGCGCAGCTGGTCAGCCCGATCATCACCTACATCCTGCCTTCGCTGTTGGCGTACACGGGCGGCACGCTCGTGCATGGGCAGCGGGGCGGCGTCGCGGGCGTGACGGCGACGATCGGCCTGATCGTCGGCTCCTCGATCCCGATGTTCCTCGGCGCGATGATCATGGGACCGCTGGCCGCCTGGCTCGTGAAGCGGTTCGACCGGCTGCTCCACGGACGCATCCGGCCCGGCTTCGAGATGGTGGTCAACAACTTCTCGCTCGGGCTCATCGGGCTGGCGCTCTGCCTGCTGTCGTACGCGTTCGTCGGGCCGGTGATCGTCGCGTCGAACGGGGTGCTGCGCGCCGGCATCGAGGCGCTGGTGAGCACCGGGTTCCTGCCGATCCTGGCCGTGCTGAACGAGCCGGCGAAGGTCTTGTTCCTCAACAACGTCATCGACCAGGGCATCTACTACCCGCTCGGGATGCAGCAGGCCGCCGAGGCCGGCAGGTCGATCTTCTTCTGCGTCGCCTCCAACCCCGGCGCCGGGCTCGGGCTGCTGCTCGCCTACTGGCGGTTCGGCGCGACGACGGAGCTGCGCGACAGCGCGCCCGGCGCGATCATCATCCATTTCCTCGGCGGCATCCACGAGATCTACTTCCCGTACGTGCTGATGAAGCCGATCACGATCGTCGGCATGATCGCCGGGTCGGCGTCCGGCATCGCCACGTTCATGCTGTTCGGCGTCGGGCTCGTCGCCGGGCCGAGCCCGGGCTCGATCATCGCGTACATGCTGCTGACCCCGCGGGGCTCCCATCTCGGCATCATCGCCGGCGTCGCCGTCGCGGCGCTCGTCAGCTTCCTGGTCACCGCGCTGATCCTCAAGGTGGACGCCGCCCGGCGTCCGGGCGGCCCGGAGGCCGGCCTGGAGACCTTCCAGGCGCGGTCGGCGTCCATGAAAGACGAGGGCAAGCAGGCACTCGCCGGCGCGCTCGGCGGGGAGGCGTCCGCTGGTGCGGCGACCGCAACGCCGGCCCCCGCGAGCGACGAACCCGTGCACAAGGTGGTGTTCGCGTGCGACGCGGGGATGGGGAGCAGCACGATGGGGGCGAGCATCTTCCGCAAGAAGGCGGGCGCGCTCGGGCGGGACGACCTGGAGGTGACGAACACGGCGATCGAGGGCATCCCCGACGACGCGGACGTCGTGGTCGTCCACGAGAACCTGGCCGACCGGACGCGGGCCGCCCGCCCCGGCGTCCGGGTGGTCACCATCGGCAACTATCTGAACGACCCGAACCTGGAGGGCCTGCTGCAGCAGCTGGCCCCGAACGATGAGGAGGCCTGACATGCGCACGTCCGCGGCACGGATCCATGGGCGCGGAGACGTCCGGATCGACGACGTCGAACTCCCACCCATCACCCCCGACGAGGTGCTGCTCAAGGTGGTCAGCAGCAGCATGTGCCTGTCGACGTACAAGGCGGTGACGTTGGGGCCCGAGCACAAGCGCGTCCCCGACGACGTCGCCGACAACCCGGTGATGACCGGCCACGAGTTCGCCGGCATCATCGAAGAGGTGGGCGCGAACCTGACGGACCGCTACGCGGTGGGGCAGCACGTCGCGATCCAGCCGGCGATGGGGCTGCCCGGCGGCGAATCGCCCGGCTACAGCTACCCGTTCTACGGCGGCGACGCGACCTACACGATCGTGCCGAAGGTGGCGATCGACCTGGGCTGCGTGCTGCCGTACGACGGCGACTATTTCGCGAACGCCTCCCTCGCCGAGCCGATGATGTGCGTCATCGGGGCGTTCCACGCGAACTTTCACACGCGCGAGTTCGTGTACGAGCACCAGATGGGCCTTAAGCCCGGCGGACGCCTCGCCCTGCTCGGCGCCGCCGGCCCGATGGGCCTCGGCGCGATCCAGTACGCGCTCGAGGGGCCCTACCGGCCGAGGCTCGTCGTCGTCACCGACGTGGACGCCGCCCGCCTCGAGCGGGCGCGTGCGCTCGTGCCGCCTGAGCGGGCGTCCGAGGCGGGCGTCCGGCTGGTGTACCTGAACACCGCGGACGCCCCTGGCCAGGACGCCGCGGCCGCGCTGCGCGCGGTCGCGGAGGAGCCGGGGGCGGCGTCCGAGGGGGCGGCGTCCGAGGGGTCGGCGAGCGAGGGGTACGACGACGTGTTCGTCTTCGCACCGATCCGCGAGCTCGTCGAGACCGCAGACGCCGTGCTCGCCTGCGACGGCTGCCTGAACCTGTTCGCCGGGCCGACCGACCGCGACTTCACCGCCGGGCTGAACTTCTACCGGGTGCACTACGAGTCGACGCACGTCGTCGGGACGTCCGGGGGGTCGGCGTCCGACATGCAGGAGTCGCTCGATCTGTCCGCCTCCGGACGCATCAACCCGTCCATGCTCGTCACCCACATCGGCGGCCTGGACGCGGTGCCCGAGACGGTCGTCCAACTGCCGCAGATCCCGGGCGGCAAGAAGCTGATCTACCCGCACATCGCGCTCCCGCTGACCGCGATCGACGACTTCGCGGCGCTCGGCGCGGACGACCCGCTCTTCGCGCGGCTCGCCGAGATCTGCGCCGGCCACCAGGGTCTGTGGAACGCGGACGCCGAGGCCGTTCTGCTCGACGCGCTGGATCCGGCGGCGTCCGGACGCTGACGTCTGGGGCGGCTGTCCCGCCCGAGGCGCCTCGAGGGGAGGGCGCCTCGGGCCGGGCTACGATCGGGGACATGTTCGACGTGAACCTTGACGCCGTGTTGACCGCGAAGGCGTCCCTGCTGGCGGATGATCCGCGGCGCGGGCCGGTGCAGTCGGGCATCGCGAAGCAGGTGGTGTCGGCGCCCGTGCAGGTGGGCCTCGAGGGGTTGGCGGGCGACGAGCAGGCCGACCGCGAGAACCACGGGGGCGTCGACAAGGCCGTCATGCAGTACGCGTTCGACCATTACCCCTTCTGGCGCGAGCAACTCGGCGACCATCCGCTGCTGCAGCATCGCGGGGCGTTCGGGGAGAACCTGACGACGTCCGGGGTGACGGAGGCCGACGTGTGCATCGGCGACACGGTGTCCGTCGGGTCGGCGGTCTTTCAGATCTCACAGGGTCGCCAGCCCTGCTGGAAGCTGAACCTGCGCTTCGAGGTGCCGGGCATGTCGCGGATGGTGCAGAAGTCCCTGCGGACCGGCTGGTACTACCGCGTGCTGGAGCCGGGAGCGATCGAGGCGGGGGACCGCGTCCGGTTGCTCGATCGGGTGCAGCCCGTGTGGACCGTCGAGCGCGCGCTGCGGCTGATGTTCCGGACGCTGCCGGGCGAGCCGTCTGAGGTGCGCGCCTGGTCGGCCGAGCTGGCGGACGTCCCGGAGCTGTCGGCGTCCTGGCGCCGGACGCTCATCGAGCGTCTCGACAAAGCCCCCCTGAAGGACGCCTCCGCGCGTCTCGACGGCTGAGGGGCGTTTCCCCCTGAGGGCGTTTCTACCTGACATTCTCCACACTCTGGTGTGGAGAATGTCACACGGGTAGCCCGCCGCGGGGTCGCGCGTCCCCCACTCCCTGCGGTGGGCCGTCCTGCCCCGTGGGGCGGTCGTGATAGGCGGTCCGGGCCCGCGGGCGTGCGAGTTCGGGTGGCCATTCACTGGGACGCCGACGCCGGGACGCCGCAGAGCGGGCGTCCGGACGCGAGCGCACCCGGCGTCACGCGCGCCGCGGGCGTCCGGCGTTCGCACCCGGCGTCCCGCGTTCGCACCCGGCGTCCCGCGATGGCACTGAACGAAATCCGGCGTCGTCGAGGGGACATACGCGGCGCAGCCCCCTGAGAGCCAGGCCGCGCGGACATGGGCTGGGGAAGCGTGTGGCGTTCCCGCCCCGAGGGGGCGGAAACGCCACACCGACCAGCCCTGAGCGTGTGACGTTCTCCACATCAGAGTGTGGAGAACGTCAGGTAGAAACGCCCCCGGGTCAGCCCTTCATCTCCTCGAGCTCCATGCCCTTCGTCTCCCGGACTAAGCGCCACACGAAGAGCAACGACAGCAACGCGCACACGAAGTAGAAGCCGTACGCCAGGCCGAGGGAGACGTCCTTGAGCGACGGGAACGACACGGTGATCAGCCAGTTCGCGACCCACTGCGCGGCCGCGGCCAGCGAGAGGGCGGCGCCGCGGATCTTGTTCGGGAACGTCTCGCCGAGCAGCACCCAGACGACCGGTCCCCACGACATGCCGAATGCGACCACAAAGACGTTCGCCGCGACCAGGGCCACCGGACCCATCGCGCCGAGCTGCGGGACGCCGTTCACCACGGGAGCGGTTCCGAACACGAACGCCATCACGCCGAGCGCGATCGTCATGCCGGTGGACCCCACCAGCAGCAGCGGCTTGCGGCCGAACTTGTCGATCGACGCGATGGCGATCAGCGTCGTCACGATGTTCGTCACCGACGTGATCACCGTGAACAGGAACGAGTCGGCCTCGCTGAAGCCCACCGCCTCCCACAGCACGTTGGAGTAGTAGAAGATCACGTTGATCCCGACGAACTGCTGGAAGACCGACAGCAGAATGCCGACCCACACGATCGGCAGCAGGCCGAGGGCCGGGCCGCGCAGGTCCTTGTAGGAGGGCTTCGTGTCGCGCTTCAGGCTCGCCGCGATGCGCTCGATCGTCGCCTCGACCTTGGACGGGTGCAGCAGCGTCGACAGCACCTTCCGGGCCTCGTCGTGGCGCCCGGCACCGACGAGGAAGCGCGGGGACTCGGGGATCGTCATGGCCAGCCCGCCGTAGATCACCGCCGGGATGAACATGGCGATGAACATCCAGCGCCAGGCCTCCATGCCTAGCCACAGCACGTCGTGGGAGCTTCCGGCGGCCATCGCCAGGATGAAGTCCACGATCAGCGACGTGAAGATGCCGGTCACGATCGCGAGTTGTTGCAGCGATCCGAGGCGTCCGCGAATGCGCGCGGGCGCCACCTCGGCGATGTAGGCCGGCGCGATGACGGACGCGAACCCGACGCCCAGGCCGCCGATGACGCGGAAAACCACCAGCATCCCGACGCTCTGAGAAAGGCCGGCGCCGAACGCGCTCACGAAGAAGAGCACGGCCGCCAGCTTCATGACGGACAGGCGTCCGAACCGGTCGGCCACCCGGCCGGCCGTCATCGCGCCCGCGGCGGCGCCCAGCAAAGCGGACGCGACGGCGAAGCCCAGCAACGCTGGTTCGACCTGGAACTGCCGCTCGATGGCCGCGACGGCGCCGTTGATCACGGCGCTGTCGTAGCCGAACAGGAAGCCGCCCAACGCCGCGACGACGGAGATGCGGATCGCGCCCTTGGTTTGTTCGCCCGCCGAGCCGTCGTCGATCGACTCGACCTCGGGCGTGGGACCGTGCTCGCTCATGGGTGGCCCTCCTCTTTTCTGGGAACCCCTGGTTGCCGGGGTGGACCCCGACGGTGGAAGATAGCAACATAACACTCACAGTTCGGACCGTGCCTGGTTCGGGCTAAGGAACGAGGGGGTTCGCATGACCGCACACGTTGCACTGGGCATCGACATCGGCGGGTCCGGCATCAAGGGGGCGCCGATCGACCTGACCACGGGCCAGATGATCACCGAGCGGGTCAAGATCCTGACGCCGGCGAAGTCGACCCCGACGGCCGTCGCGGAGATCGTCGCCGAGATCGCCCGGCAGGTCTCGGGCGCGCTGCCCGACGACGCCCCGGTCGGGGTGACGATCCCCGGCGTCGTCCAGCACGGCGTCGTGCGCACCGCGGCCAACATCGACAAATCCTGGATCGACGCCAAGGGCGAGAAGATCTTCTCCGAGGCGCTCGGGCGTCCCTGCACGCTCGTCAACGACGCGGACGCCGCGGGCGTCGCCGAAACCCGCTGGGGAGCCGGCAAGGACCACGACGGCCTCGTCATCACCACGACGCTGGGCACCGGCATCGGCATCGCGCTGACGTACAACGGCGTCCTCATCCCGAACGCGGAGCTGGGCCACCTCGAGATCGACGGCCACGACGCCGAGACGCGCGCGGCGGCGAGCGCCCGGGAGCGGGAGGGCCTGAACTACAAGGATTGGGCGAAGCGACTGCAGCGCTACTACTCCACGTTGGAGAACCTGCTCTGGCCCGACCTGTTCATCGTGGGCGGCGGGGTGTCGCGCAAGTCTGAGAAGTTCCTGCCGCGCCTCTCGCTGCGGACGCCGATCGTCCCGGCCGTGTTGCTCAACGGCGCCGGCATCGCGGGTGCCGCGGCTCTGGCCGCCGACCCGGCGGCCGACGGCGTCGCGTAGGGGGCCCGGCCCGGCGTCCGAACTCACCCGACGGGGCGTCGGTCGTCGGGCCGTTGCCGCGCTGGCTCTCGAGGGCCGATCCTCGTTGATATTCTCCCGGCGATAGGAGAGTGCGATGAGGTTCTTGTTCGTGGGCGCCGGCGCCATCGGCACGTACGTGGGCGGGGCTCTCGCGAGCCACGGCCACGCGGTGGGTTACATCGAGCAGCCCGGGCCGGCCGACGTGATCGCCCGGCAGGGCCTCCGATTGCACATGGGCGGCACCACGACGGCGGTGCGGCACGTCCAGTTGTACACGTCGACCGCGGACGCCCTGGCCGCGGGCCCGTACGACGCGGGCGTCCTGGCGCTGAAATCCTTCGACACGGCCGGCGTGCTGGACGATCTCGTCGCGTCGGCGTCCGCGGGCGGCGAGGTGCCGCCCCTGCTGTCGCTGCAGAACGGCGTCGACAACGAGATTCTCATCGCGGAGCGCCTCGGGGCCGACCGCGTGATCTCCGGCACGGTGACGAGCGCGATCGGCAAGCCGGGCATCGGGGAGGTCATCGAGGAGAAGCGGCGCGGCATCGGCATCGCGCTCGGGTCGCCGCTGTCGGAGATGATCGTCGGCGCCCTGAACGATGCCCGGCTGGGGGCCAAGTTGTTCCACGATGCGCGCGGCATGAAGTGGTCGAAGCTGTTCACGAACCTGACGGGCAACGCGACGTCGGCGATCCTCGACATGCCGGTGGGGGCGCTGTTCGCCGACCGGCGGCTCTACGAGGTCGAGATCGCCGTGCTGCGCGAGTGCCTCGCCGTGATGCGGGCCCGTGACCACCGGCCCGTCGACCTCCCCGGCACCCCGGTCCGCGCGCTCGCCCTCGCGGTCGAGCGCCTGCCGCGGGCGATCGTCCAGCCGGTGCTCACCCGCGCCCTCGGGCACGGGCGCGGCGACAAGATGCCGAGCTTCCACATCGACCTCCACGCCGGCCGCGGGCGCACCGAGGTGAATTGGCTGAACGGGGCCGTCGTCCGGCACGGAGCGGAGGTGGGCGTCGAGGCGCCGGTGAACGCCGTGCTCACCGAGACCCTCGAGGCGCTCAGCCACGGCGAGCTCGACATCGAAGAGTTCCGGCACAACCCGGACGCCCTGCTGAGGCGCTTGGCCTGATCCGCCGGGCGTCTCACGCGCCCTCGGCCACACCCCGCCGCCAGTAGCCCATGAAGGCCAGTTGCCCCCGCGGGACGCCGGCGGCCCGCGCACCAGCGCGGATCCGCCGCACCCAGCCGGCCTCGCCGGCGACCCAGCCGTAGCGGGCGCCGGTGCCGTCGCCCTCCTGCCACAGCAGCCCCTCGGACGCCTCCGCGTCGGCCGCGCCGAAGGGGAGGTGGTCGAGGGCGGAGTCTCCCGATTCCCGGTCGCACCACGTGAGCTCGACGCCCTCGGGCGCGCCCAGATCGCGGGCGTCCGCGGCGGTGGGCACCTCCACGACGATGCGGCCGCGGGCGTCCGGGGGGAGTGTCCGCGCGATGTTCGCCACCGCCGGCAGGGCGGTCTCGTCGGCGACCAGCAGCAGGTCGCGGGCGTCCCCGGGCCGCCAGGCCAGCCCGACGGCGTCGTGGCCGGCGCGCGTCCGATCGGGGGCGACCAGCAGGACCGGCGTCCCGGGCTGGGCCTCGAGCGCGAAGCGGACGCCTGGGCCCGTGTCGGCGGCCGGGTCGGACCCCGGGTCGGACCCCGGGTCAGGAGCGCCGTGGGCGACGATGTCGAGGTCGACCTCGCCGGCGTCCGGACGTGCCGCGCTCAGCGTGTACGTCCGCAGTGCGGGCCGGTCGGCCTCGGGCAGGTCGAGCCAGGCGGCGTACCAGTCGCCGCCCGCGACGGCGACCCTCGCAAGCGCCTCCGGACGCCCGAGCACGAGCTTCACCCGCTGGTCGAGCAGGGTGGTGCCCACGTCGGCGAGGTCGCCGGTCAGCGTCAGCCGGACGAACGACGCCCCCACCCGTTCTCGTCGGGCCAGGGTCGTGGCGAAGGGCCGGTAGGGAATGGTCATCGAACGGACCTCATCTTCCAGAGCAGGCTGATGAAATAGGGGGCGCCGACCAGCGAGCACACCAGGCCGACGGGGAGTTGCGCGGGGGCGAGCAGCGAACGCCCCGCGATGTCACTGACGAGCACCAAAGCGGCGCCGATCAGGGCGGCCAGCGGCAGCAGGACGCGGTGCCGCGGGCCGACGAGCAGCCGCGCGGCGTGCGGCGCGACGAGGCCGACGAACCCGATGACGCCGACCCCGGTCGTCGCCGCCGTCGTGAGGGCGACTGCCGTGGCGAGGCCGGCCAGCCGTGTCCGGCCGACCGGCACCGACAGCAGCCGCGGGGTGTCTGCGTCCAGCTGCAGCAGGTCGAGGCGGCGGGCCAGCGCGAGGGTCGCTGCCGCCCCCACCCCGAGGACGACGGCCAGCGGGGCGAGCCGGGGCAGCGCGGCTCCGTACGTCGAGCCGCCGAGCCAGGTGATGGCCTTGGCCTGGTTCCAGGGGTCGGTGCCGACGACGAGCATCGTGGTGACGGCGGTGGCGGCGGTGGCGATCCCGATCCCGACCAGCACGAGGCGCGTCGGCTCGAAACCGCCGCGGGCGGCGAGCCCGAAGACGAACCCGGACGCCGTCAGCGCCCCGGCGAGGGCGCCGGCGGTGATGCCGGCGAAGCCGGACCCCGGAGCGAAGACGATGGCGACGAGCGCGCCCGCCCCGGCGCCGGCGGATACCCCGAGGACGCCGGGGTCGGCCAGCGGGTTGCGTGTCACCGCCTGGGTGAGCGCGCCCGCGATCGCGAGGGCGGCCCCCGCGAGGGCCGCGGCGAGCACGCGGGGGAGGCGGGCGTCCAGCATCAGGTCGATCCTGCGGGACGCCACGCCGCGCACCCAGTTGCCCAGGTCGCCCAGCAGCAGCCAGCCGTCGCCGGCCAGCAGTCCCAGCACGCCGAGGCACGCGACCGCCGCGGCGGCCAGCGCGAGGAGCGCGCCGGCCGGACGGCGGCGTCCGGCGCCCACGGACGCCGGCGAGGCGTCCGCGCGGCCGGTGCGCATGCCCTGCGACAGGGCGACGAGGAACATGGCGCCCAGCAGCGACGTGACGACGCCGGTGGGCACCTGGAGGGAGTCGGTTCCGGTGAGCACCAGGCGCAGCCCGACGTCGGCGGCGAGCACGAGCACGGCCCCGAACAGGGCGCTCGCCGGCACGGCCACGGAGTGACGGGCGAGCCCCGGCACACGCCCGGCCGCCAGCCGGATCGTCGCCGGCGCGGCCAGGCCCACGAACCCGAGCGGCCCCACGAGCGTGACGGACGCCGCCGCCATCAGGACCGCGAGCGCGACGACCCCCGCCCGCACGGCGCCCACCCGGACGCCGAGGCTGCGGGCGGCGTCCTCGCCGAGGCCGAGCAGGTCGAGGCGCGGGCCGAGGGCGGCGGTGACCGCGACCGCCAGCAGGATCGGGGCGGCGAGGGCCGCGATGGCGTCCCCGCCGGGCTGGGAGAGCGAGCCGGCGCCCCACGCGAACAGGCCCTGGGTCTCCTGACTGAAGACGAGCAGCAGCGCGGACGTCCCGGCGGCCAGGCCCAGCGAAAACACGGTCCCGACCAGCACGAGCCGGGCCGGTGCGGGGTCGCGACCGACCAGCCCCAGGACCGCGAGCGCGGCCACGATGCCCCCGGCGAAGGCCACCGCCGTGCCGCCGAACGGCCCGAGCGCGAGCCCGAAGGCCGCGACGATCGTGAGGGCGAGGTAGGCGCCCGCGTTCACGGCGAGCGTGTCCGGGGACGCCAGCGGGTTGCGTGCCAACCCCTGCAGTGCGCAGCCGGCCGCGCCGAGCGCGAGGCCCACGAGGACGCCCGCCTCCATCCGGGGCAGCCGCGACGCGAGCACGACCTCGGACGCCCCCGGCGCCGGCCGCCCGAGCAGCACGGTCACCACGTCGCCCAGCCGGACGTCCGCCGTCCCCTGGCCCAGGTGGACGACCGCCAGCATCGCGAGCGCGGCGACCAGCCCGGCGAGCACGACGACCACGGCGGGCGTGGTCGTCCGGGGGCGGGCCGCCCCGGCCGCCCCCGGACGCCTCACCGTCGGGTGCTCAGCGGACCGCGGCGACGTACGCATCGACGAGCTGCATCATGGACGCCGGCCCGCCGTAGAGCCAGACGCCCCCGGCGATCGGCTCGACGCGCTTCGCCGTCACGAACGGAAGCCGTTGCCACACCGCATTCTTGGCGAGCGTGGTCGTCACGGGGTCGGCGACCGTGTCGGTCGTCCAGTACCAGAACGCGGTGTCGGCGGGCAGCTTGGTGAGCGCCTCCACGTCGAGCGAGCTGAGGCCCCAGGACGCGTCGCCGGCGTCGGTCACCGCGTTGGTCAGGCCGAGTTCCGCGGCGAGCGCGCCCGGCTGGGAGCGGGGGCCGTGCATGCGGAAGTCCGCCTTGTTGCCGGTCACGTTGATGTAGGCCAGCGCGAACGGGCCCGGCTTGGCCGCGGCGATCGCGGCCTTGCCCTGGGCGATCTTGGCGTCCAGGTCGGCCAGGACACGGTCGGCCTCGGCGGTCTTGCCGAGCAGCTTGCCCGTCGTCGTGACGTTGTCGCGCATCTGGCCCAGCGGGCGGGCGGCGTCCGAGGAGCGCAGCAGGACGACGGGCGCGATCTGTTCCATCTGCGCGACCGCGTCGGCGGGGATCGAGTTCTCCACGCCGAGGATCAGGTCCGGGTCGGCCTTGGCGACCGACTCGAGGCTCGGCTCGGTGCGCAGCCCGACGTCGACCGGGGAGCCCGTGAGCTTCGCCGCGGTGACCCAGTGGCCGTAGCCGGTGGGGTCGGCTACGCCGACCGGCTGGACGCCGAGCGTCACCGCGTCCTCGGTCTGGCCCCACTCGAGCGTGACGACGCGGGACGCCGGCCCGGGCAGCGTCACCTGCTTGCCGCGGGAGTCGGTGACGGTGATCGACGCCGCCCCGGTGGTCGGAGCGTCCGTGGCCGCCGGTTCGGTCGTGCCGCAGCCGGCGAGCATCGTCAGCGCGGCCACGGCGGCCAGGATCGTGCGGAGGTTCATCGTGGTCCTTCGGTCGGTGGTGCAAGGGATGGGTGGGGGCATGGCGCGGCGTCCGGCCCGAACGGGGCAGGACGCCGCCGGGCCGGACGCCGCGGGCTCAGGCCGCGCTCGGACGCCGGGTGCGCAGCGACGTGAGCGCGCTCACCCGGACGCCGGCATCCCCGTCGGGGGACACCTCCACGCGGACGCCGTAGGCGCGGCGGAGCAGGGCTGGGGTGAGCACGACGCGCGGCGCTCCGGCCGCGAGCACGCGGCCGTCGGCCAGCAGCACGACCTCGTCGGCGACCGCGGCCGCCTGGTTCAGGTCGTGCAGGACGACGCCGATCGCGACGCCCTCGTCGTCCGCGAGCTCCCGCAGCAGGGCGAGCAGCTCGACCTGGTACCGCAGGTCGAGGTGGTTCGTCGGCTCGTCGAGCAGCAGCACCCCGGTGTCCTGCGCGAGGCAGGACGCCAGCCAGACGCGCTGCACCTGCCCGCCGGAGAGCTGGTCGACCGGGCGGTCCGCCAGCTCGGCGAGGCCGGTGAGGCGCAGGGCGCGCGCGACGGCGTCCGGGCCGCCCTGGTCGGCGCGCAGGGCGCGCCGGTACGGGTGGCGACCGAAGGTGACGACCTCGGACACCGTCACGCCGGCGGGGGTGGGCCGCTGTTGGGTGAGCATCGCGAGCCTGCTGGCCAGGGCTCGTGGGGAGAGGTCGTCGAGGTCGGCGTCCTCCTGGGCCCCCGTGATCCGGACGCGTCCGGCGTCGCGCCGGTGCAGGCGGGCGAGCGAGCGAAGCAGCGTGCTCTTGCCGCTGCCGTTGGGCCCGACGAGCGCGGTGACCCGGCCGGAGCGGATCGACAGGTCGACCTCGTGGACGACGGGGTCGCCCCCGTACGAGAGGGTGAGCCCGGCGCCCGTCAGCGCGAGACCACGGGGGTGGATGTTCATGGAAGCGAGGTTAGGCTTACCTAACTCATTTACGCAAACTCGCGCTGATGTATTTGGTCAGACGGGCGACGCCGCCTCCCGCTCGGACGCCTGGATCTCGTCGCGCGAGATGTCCAGCAGGGAAAGCACCGCGTCCAGGTTGGGGACGTTCAGCGCCGTCGCGGCCGCCGCCCGGACGGCCGGCTTGGCGTTGAACGCGATGCCGAGGCCGGCGATCGCGAGCATGTCGAGGTCGTTGGCACCGTCGCCGATCGCGACGGTCCGCTCCAACGGCAGCCCCTCCTCCGCGGCGAGCTCGCGCAGCGCGGCCGCCTTCGCGGCCCGGTCGACGACGTGCCCCAGCACCCGCCCGGTGAGGACGCCGTCGGCGATCTCGAGGCGGTTCGCGTAGACGCGCGTGATGCCGAGTTGCGCGGCGAGCGGCTCGACGACCTCGGTGAAGCCGCCCGAGACCAGGGCGACCGTGTCGCCCAGCGCGTGCAGCGTCCGGACGAGCGTGGACGCCCCCGGCGTCAGCCGCAGCCGCGCGGAGACCTCCCCGATCACCGACTCGGGCAGCCCGGCGAGCGCACGCACCCGTTCGTGCAGGCTGGCCGCGAAGTCGAGCTCGCCGCGCATCGCCCGCAGGGTGACGGCCGCGACCTCGCGCTCGCGGCCGGCGTGGGCGGCGAGCAGCTCGATAACCTCGTCGCGGATGAGCGTGGAGTCCACGTCCATGACGACCAGCCGACGCCCGAAGCGGCGCAGCCCCGCCGGCGAGACCGAGACGTCGAAACCGGCCTCCGCGGCGACCTTCGCCAGCGCCGGGCGCAGCGCCGAGACGTCGGATCCCGACACGTAGAACTGAATCGTCGTCGGTTGCGTCGACAGCCTGCGGATGTGGTTCGCGTGGACGCCGAGCGCGGTGAACACGCCGGTCACCCGGGCCACGTGGGACGCCCGCAGCGGGTCGCCCAGCACCGTCACGATCGCGCGGGCCGGGTCGACGCGGTGCAGGTCCCCGGTGCCGTGCTCGGCGTGCACCTGCAAGCCGATCTTCTCGCAGAGTTCCTTGAAGCGGCCGGTCAGGTGGGCCTCGGCGTCGGCGTCGAGGTCGGTGAGCAGAAACGTGAGCGTCATCGACCCCCGGACGATGAGCTGCTCGATGTCGAGGATCACCGCATCGTGCCGCGCGACCTCGGCGAACAGGGCGCGGCGGAGGCCGGTGCGCTCCCGGCCGGTGACGGTGATCAGCAGCGTCGGCGTGTTGGCGTCCACGGGCACCAGGGTAGGGGTCGGCTCAGCGCTGAGCGACCGCGGACGGACGCTGGGCGAGATCGACCAGCATCGAGTCGTCGTCGCGGGAGACGTCGGCGGCGAACGCCTGGTCGGGCTCGTCGGCGAGGCGTCCGAGTTCGGCCGCCGCGGCGTCCGAGACGGACCCGACCACCGTGATGCTGCCCCGGCGGCGTCCGCGGGGGCGCCACTGGACGGCGACGTGCGTCCGGGGGCCGACGGCGTCCAGGATCGTGCACATCAACTCGGTGAGGTGCTCCAGCTCGATCGGTTCCGGCGTCTGTTCGGCGGACAGCTCCACGCGCGCGCCGCGCCGGCGCGCGGCGTCTGTGGACGCCTCGATGACGTCGGTCACGAGGGGCCCGGCGACGAGCCGGTCGCGCAGCCGGGCCTCCATCAGGGTCATGGCGGTGCGCTCGTCGGCGGTCAGGACTCCGCCGGCCCCGATGCGCTGCAGCATCGGGCCGACCTCGTCGAGCAGCGTGCCGCTGCGCTCGGACGCCGCGGCGTCCTGCTCTTGCTGTTCGACCAGCCGCAGCCGGAGGCGTCCGGCGCGCGCCGCAGAGCGGTTGATCGCGTCGGCAGAGCGGTCGAGCCCGATCCGCACGAGGCCGGCCAGCGTCACGTAGCCGAGGGTCACGACGTAGTTCCAGAGCAGACCGGACGCCGACCACCACCCGAGCGCGATCCGCGTGACCGCCTCGACCGCGACCATCATCCCGAACGCGACCCAGCCCGCCAGCGGCCGCGTGAAGAACGCCAGCGACGCGAGCGCCGGGGCGTACGCGCCGCCCCACCAGTAGCGCCAGTCGAGGGGGACGGGGACGGTCAGGTTCGTCAGGTGCGCGACGGGCATGAGGGCGATCGCGCAGGCCAGGCTGAACCAGGCGCGCGTCGTCGGCGGGATGACGCCGGTCGCCACGGTGAGGGCCGTGCAGCTCAGCATCGTCGCGGCGAGCACCTGGGGGCTGAGGACGCCCCCCGCGAGCCATCCGGCCGCGAAGTGCAGCAGCATCAGCAGCGTCACGAGGTAGGTGACGGGGAACATCTTGAACATGTCCCACCGGACGTAGGGCACCTCGGGCACCTCGGCCGCCTCCCAGTGGAGCGTCACGGTCGTCCCGGAGCCCGGCTTCGACGTGACCTCGGCTTGGCCGCCGATCGAGCGCATGCGGGCGAGGATGCCGAGCGGGATGCCGGCGCGCTCCTGGGTCGAGTGAGGGTTGAAGCCCTGCCCGTGGTCGCGGATCTCGACGCGGACGTGGTCGTCGACGACGGTGGCGGTGACGAAGGCGACCCGTTGGCCCGAGTGCCGGGCGACGTTGGTGAGGGCCTCGGCCGTGGCGTCCACCAGGGTCTGCCCGCCGATGTTGTCCGGGATGTCGCCGGTCACCGTGATGATGACCTGCAACCCCAGCCGGCGCGCGTGCTCGCGCACCGCCCCCTGAAACGTGCGTGACGGGGTGCCGTCGTCGCTGTCGCGCAGCACCTCGAGCGCCTGCCGGGCCAGCTCGCCCGAGTTCTCCGAGAGCTCCGGCTCGCGCGCGGCGAGCCGGAGCGCGCCGAGGATCTTGTCGTGGATGAGCCCGTTCCACCGCATCTGCTCGAAGCGGCGGGCGCCGCTGCGCGCCAGTGTCTCGCGCAGGGCCCAGCCCCGCTCCGATGTGGCCTGGACCTCCGAGGTGATGCTCACCGACAGCGAGACGAACGCGACGACGGACAGCCCCACGACGACCCAGATGGACGCCGACGTGAGGCCCATCGCCAGGCCGATCGCGTGCGACCGCAGCACGCCGTACCAGACCCCGAAGTACAGGCAACTGATCGTGCCCCAGCGCGCGCCGAACGCGAACGGCGACAGGATCAGGGACGGGATCGCGATGTCGACCAGCAGCGGCGGGTTCGTCGGCGGCGTCGGGTCGAGCATGACCGGAACGTGGGCGAGCGTGAACGCCAGCGCGTAGAGGCAGAAGAGGCGCGAGCCCACGCGGGAGCCCGGCCGGACGATCGCCTCCACGGTCGCGTACACGATCAGCGCGGCGAGCACGAGGAGGGCGGGGACGACGACGGGTGGGGTGTCGGGCGGGATCCAGTCGCGCTGGACCCGGTACCACGTCACCAGCCCGACGATCGTCATCGCGACGATCGAGAAGAGCTGTCCTCCGCGGTCGAACACGTTCTGGTCGAGGATCGCCTGGCGCGTCCAGCTCGGGAGAACGCGGGCGACCCACCGGCGGACCCACGCCGGCGGATCGTGGCGCGGCTCCAGCAGCACGCGGCGCGCGAACTGTTCGGCGAACAGCGCGTTCCCGGCGTACAGGAACTTATCGAGCCAAGGCGGGGACATCGGACTCATTATCGACGACAGCCCGTCGCGATGGGGGAGTTCCGCGTCCGACATGAAAGACGTCCGACGCCGCCGGCGTCCCGATGGCCGGGCGGATGGATCGTCAGTCGTCGACGCCGCGGGCGACCAGCGACTCGCCGAGGGCGTCCGCCTGCCGCAGCGCCCGCACGATCAGCGGCACCGCGAACGCGCGGACGGAGCGCTGGGCGCCCCGCGCCCACTGGGCCTCCGAGACTTCGCGCACCAGCACGGCCATGAGCGGCACGCAACGGATGCCGAGGGTGAGCATGAGCCCGATCCGCTCGGGGTCGGCCCCGAGTCGCCGCAGCGGCCGCGCGGCCGCGACCACGGCGTCCACCATCGCGGAGACGGGGGAGGTGAGGGTGACCAGGGCGGCGGCCAGCACCAGCGCGATCAGGGCGCCGAGCACCTCGTACGCGCGCACCGGCCCCGACACCCACGTGTGGAAGACGGCGACGAACAGCAGCAGCGCCCACAGGGGCCGGATCTGGGCGAAGAGCATGCGCCAGCCGATGCGCGCCCAGGCGTACAGGCCCAGCACGACGACGAGGGCGACCGTCACCCCCGGCCACTGGTTCAGGAAGACCGTCGCGACGCCGAACACGAGCAGCACGAGCAGCTTCGCGCCCGCGGGCGCGCGGTGGAGGAGCGAGTCGCCGGGAACGTAGAGCCCGAGGCTCCTCACGCGGCCTCCATGAGACGGCGATAGGTCGCGATCGCGGGCCCGGGGGCGTCGTCGGCCACCAGGTGGCCGCCCTCGAACACGAGCACCCGGTCGAACGATTCGAGCAGGTACAGGTGGTGCGTCGCGAGCACCACCGCGGGCTCCAGCTCGGCCACGACGCGGCCGATCATGGCCGCGTTGCGCAGGTCGAGCAGGGTGGTCGGCTCGTCCATGACGAGCAGGGTGGGCTCGGTGATCAAGACGGACGCCATGGCCAGCAGCTGCTTTTGGCCGCCGGAGAGCAGGTGGGCCGGGTGGTCGGCGTGCCCGGCGAGCCCGAAGTGCTCCAGCAGGGCCATCACCTTGGCCCGCTGCTCGTCCTTCGGCAGCCCGGACTTCCGCAGCCCGAAGCCCACGTCCTCGGCGACCGTCGGCATGATGATCTGGCTGTCGGGGTCGGTGAAGCAGAACCCGACCTTCTTGCGGACCTCGCGGGCCTTCTTCGCCGTGTCGAGCCCGTCGACCTCGACGCGGCCCTCGCTGGGCACGATCAACCCGTTGAGCAGGCGCAGGAACGTCGACTTGCCCGACCCGTTCGCCCCGATGATCCCGATGCGCCGCTCGGTCAGCGCGACGTTCACGCCGTCGAGCACCCGGCGCGACGACGGCCCGGGGTAGACGTGGCCGACGTCGACGACGTCGATCTTCATGCGCGGGCCCTCGCCGGACGCCGCACCCGCAGCAGGCCCGGGTACGCGGTGTGGACTCCCTTGGCGATCACGGCCGCCAGCACGGCTTTCACGATGTCGCCCGGGATGTAGGGCGCGTTCGCCAGCACGGCGGCAGGGACGGTCATCTGTGTCCGGAGCAGCATGCCGACGATGCCGAAGGCGTACAGCACGATCACGCCGCCCAGCAGGTTGATGCCGATGCCGGCCGGCAGGCGGTAGGGGGCGCCGGCGCGCGCGGTCAGGACGCCGATGAGCCAGGCCACGACGATCCACCCGAGCAGGAACCCCACGGACGGCCCCGCGAACACCCCGATCGTGCCGCGTCCGCCCGCGAGCAGCGGGAGACCGATCGCGACCAGCCCCAGGAAGAGGGTCATGGACGCCGCCGCGCGGCGTCCGCCCAGGATGGCCCCGGTCAGCATCACCCCGAACGACTGCGCCGTGATCGGCACCGGCGTGAGCGGGAGATAGATCGCGGGCACGAGGCCGAGGGCGGCCATCACGCCGGCGAAGATCGCGATGAGGGCCAGGTCGCGCGAGGTGCTGCGCTGAGCGGTCATAGTGGGTCCTTCCGAGTCTGATTCACCCGGCATGGTAGAGCGGCGGCGCGGCGGGGTCTCCCGATCGTCTCCTGGCGGACGAGCCGGGTCGGGGCAATGATGGTGGTATGAGCGACGACCAGCTGTATCGGACGATCATCGACGCCCTCGTGGTCCAGTGCCGCGAGGGTGAGGGCCAGGTCTCGGCGCGGCGCGTCCTGGCAGGGGTCTGGAACGAGAACGCCGACGCCGCGGACGCCGAGGCCGAGCCCGGCCAGCACGCGATGAACGTGCTGCTCGGCTCGCTGGACGGCAACCAGCGGGCCGTCCTGGCGGGCCTGTTCGCCGACGAATTCGAGTCGGGGGTCTACAACGTACTGCGGGTGCTCGAGGCCGCCCAGCTGCCGCTGTTCGAGGCCGGCGAGCAGGGCGGGCCGACCGATCACTTCCTCGACCGGCTCGACGACTGGGAGTGGCCCGAGCAGAGCGCCGGGCAGGCGGAGTGACGGCAGGCAAGGGCGTTCACGCGTTCGGCGCCTTCGGCCAGTAAGGTAACCAGGCGTGACGACACCTTGGAGAATCCCCGGCGTGGCGGGGGAGATCACCTTCGACAACGACTTCCTGCGCGGCCACCTGCTGAAGGTGGACGGTCAGCGCGTCCAGCCGACGAAGGGCGAGTACCGCCTGCCCGCCGTCGACGGGGGCGACGTCGCCGTCAAGCTGAAGGGCCGCTGGCTGTCGAGCAACCCCAGCCTCGTCATCGATGGCCAGCGCTACCGCACCGGCCCGGAGACCCCGTCGTGGCTGATCCTGGTCGTCTGGCTGCCGGTGTTGCTGTTCACCGGCAGCGCGATCGCGCCGGTCTTCCTCGGTCTGGTCGGCCTGCTGTCGAACCTGTTCGTGTTGCGCTCGCGTCGCACCGAGGCAGCGAAGTGCGGCATCGTGCTGATCACGTTCATCGTGCTGGTCGTCCTGTACTTCCTCGTCACGCTCACGACCAGCCTGTTCCAGCTCGCCGGACGGTGACCCCGGCCCCGCGTGCGCTATTGCCTCGCCTCCGGAGGAAAAAGTAAGCTGGCCCGCGTGACGCGCGGCGCCCACCGAGCACTTCTTCGATCGCGATCGTGAGGCAGTCCCCGCGTCCGCATGTTGGGGAGGATGCCTTCGACAGTGTCCCCACCGTCGCGAGGTCGGTCAGACGATGTGGGCGCGGTAGGCAGACGCAGGAGCTCGGGGGTTGGCGGGCACCCCGACCCGTGTCCACGGGGTTCCGCCACCTCGAGTCTCCGCGTTGGGCCCGATCAGGCGAGCGCGGCGAAGCGCACGGCGTCCACGAGCAGATGACAGACCACCGCCGGCACCACCCCGAACCGCCGCAGCAGCAGCGCCATCGGCGCGACGTAGACGACGGCCACGATGGCCCCCTCGAGCGCCAGCCCCGACCACGAACCGGCCACGACCCGCGCGAGCGTGTAGAGCAGCACCTGCGGCACGATCATGAGCGCGAGGCACCAGGCCCGCTGCATCCTCGTCCGCGGCACGCCGCCCATCAGGTAGATCGCCGCGACGTATCCGAAGAGCCGCCACCCGGCCTCCTGGGACACCCCCGACGACAGCGCGAGCAGGATCTCGTCGGCGCCCGGCGCCGGCGTCCGCTCCCGGCTCGACAGCAGGAGCAGCACGATCGTCACGACCGCCGCGGTGATGAGGGCGCGCAGCAGGCCGGCCCCCGGCGTCCGTCGTTGCAGCCAGTGGAACCACGGGAACGACAGCGCGCGGCTGCGCAGCAAGGCCAGGGACGCCGCGACGCACAGCGCGGAACTCACGACGGCGAACGGACCGCCGGCGATGGCCAGCAGGCCGGCCACCCCGGCGATGAGCAGGTCACGCGCCCGGAACGAACGATCGCGCAGCCAACTCAGCGACGCGAGGCCGAGCGGCGCGATCGCGAAGAGCAGCAGGGACGCCGCCGCGGCCCGATCGTCCAGCCGGACGCCCGCAGGCGCCGCGACGGCGAACACGACCGCGACGCACGCGGCGAGGAGGCCGGCGACCGGCATCCACCGGGACGTCGGCGCGACCCCCGGCTGCTGCCAGGAGGCGCCCCCCAGCCACGACGGCAGCAGGCTGCGCGGGGCTGAGGACGCGGTGAACACGTGCCCAGGGTACGGGCTGTCGCCAACCGGGGCATCGGACCGTGGTCGGAGTCGGGGACGCCTCAGTCGCGCGCCTCGCCCAGCAGGTCGTCGGCGGACACCTCGACCAGCGGCGGCCTCAGGATCGAACGGGCGACGTTGTGGTAGCCCATCTGCTCCAGCAGCGTGGACGCGTCGTGATCGTCGAGGCCGTAGGCGTGCGCGAGCATCCGCACGTTCTCGGTGTAGAAGGCGTGTAGCCGGTTGACGCCGTTGAGGAAATCGAGGCGCTCTCCCATGTGTCCCTCCCAGGATCGTTTCGCTGTCGGCGTCCATCATGGGCGCTGCCCGGGGGCACGGGAACGCCCCGGCGGGTGAACCCGCCGGGGCGCCATCTGATGTTCGGGCGACGTTCGCCCGCCGGTCACTTCCGGAACGTCAACCGATCCAGCGTGACGAAGGCGGCCGGCTGGCCGGACGCGAACGTCACGTAGAGGGTGTGGCGTCCGGTCGCGGGCCCGACGTTGAACGGGACGTCGCGGACGGCGTCCCACCCGCCCGTGTTGGCGAGTGCGAGGTCACCGAGCACCGGCCCGGAGGGGCTGTCCAGGCGCACCTGGACCAGCCCCGAGACCCCGCCGGACGCCCCCGACGCCGCCCGCACGACGGCGTCCCGGGCGCCGCCGGCGCCGAAGTCCACCTCGTAGGACGCCCAGGAGCCGTTGCCGGCGGGGCCGAGGCGTCCGGACGCGACCGCGACCCCGTGCGTCCCGGACGCCGCCGCGGCCGGGATCCCGGCGAACGCGTCGTGCACGCTCGGCGCGGGTTGCCCCGAGGGCGCGGGCGCGGGCCCCGTCGGCCCGGTGGGTGGCAGCTGCGAGCCGTCGGTCCGGAAGACGAGCGAGGTGAGCGCGGCGAAGGCACTCGGCTGGCCGGAGGTGAAGGTGACGTAGACGTCCTGGACGCCGGTCAACCCGCCGGCGACGTTGAACGGGACCACCTTGTCGGCGTCCCAGCCGCCGGTGTTCGCCAGGGCGAGGCTGCCGAGCACCCGTCCGGTGGGGGAGCCGGTGCGAACCTCGACGAGCCCCGACACCCCGCCGGCCGCCCCGGAGGCGACGCGCACGGCGGCGTCCGTGTAGCGCTTGGTGCCGAAGTCGGTCCGGAAGCGCACCCAGTCGCCGTTCTTCGCGGGCGCGAAGCGCGACCCCTGGACGCCGACCGTCCCGCCGGTCCGGTGGGCGACGGTGAGGCCCGCGAAGGCGTCCGCGGTGCCGCCCGGATGGTCGGTCGGCTGGGGGCTGGGCTCGGGCGCCGGCTCGGACGGCTGCGGGGCCGTGGGGGTCGGGCTCGGCGCCGGCGTCGTCGGGCCCGGATCGGTCGGCCCGGGCGTCGGTTCGGGCTCCGGCGGGGCGGGCAGGCTCGCCCCGTTGTCGGACGCCGCGGCCGCGTTGACGATCGCGTACAGGTACGAGCGGGTGTTCGCGTTGTCGATGTCGGCGTCGGTGAGCCGGCCGGCGAGCTCGCGGGCCCGCGCCTGGTCGCCGAGGGCGAGCAGCATGATGTTCCAGTCGATGAGGTGGCTGCGGCCGGCCACCTGCGGGTTCTGGGCCAGGACGGCGTCGAACAGCTCGGTGATGCGGGCCTTCCCGAGGCTCTTGAGGTAGCCGATCTGCGTCGGCCCGAGCGGGATGACCTGGATGCCGAGGATGTCGGAGGCGTCCGGCGACCACCACGTGCCGTAGTCGACCTTGCCCTGGAACATCATCGAGACGTGCGTCTTGGCGAACGCGCCGCGGCGGTACGGGTCGAACCAGTAGGCCTTCGCGGTGGCGGCCTCGTTGCTCATCATCCAGGACGCCTGCGCCGACATCGTCGACGCGCCGGACGCCCGCGCCCAGAGATCCAGGCCGGCCCACGCGTTCACGGCCTCGCTGGAGCTCTCCTGGTCGTTGCCGTCGAATCCGCCGCCCGTGCCGTTGGCCCAGGAGTGGCCGCGCCAGTCGTCGAAGGCGCGCCGCTTGATCGTCGTCGCGGTCTCGGTCGTGCTGGCGATGTCGGCCATGAGGGCGTCCGCGACCGGGCGGTAGCGGGACACGAGACTCGGGTCGTCGAGGCCGAGCATGCCGGCCGCGTAGAGGAAGTACCCGTAGTGGAAGTGGTGATCGTTCGCGTTCGTGCCGCTGCCGAAGCTCTCCTTCTGCCCGACGACGGTCTTGAGGGTCTCGTCGTAGGTGAAGCACTTGGTGGACTGGGTGCGGCAGCGGGAGGCGTCCAGCCAGAGGTTGAGCTGCCCCTCGATCGCCGCCTTCACCGTGCCGGCCTCACCGCTCATGCCGAGCTGCTTGGCGAGGCGGTACACGTTGACGGCGCGGAAGAGTTCCTTGCCGCCGAAGTAGGTGTCCTCTTCCTTGAATTGCGTGACCTTGCCGGCGTCCGCGCGGACGAGGCCGCGCAGTTCGCCGCGCTGCGCGTCGGTCAGCTTGGTGAGGTCGACGTCGCGGGCCGAGCCGAACGCCGGGACCGAGAAGGAGAAGCGGCTGCCGACGACCCCGGACGCCCACCCCGTCGGGTTCTCCCAGCGGCCCTTGAGGGTGGCCAGGCCGTATGTCTGGTGCTCGACCTGGGTGAAGACCGTCGGACGGCCGCCGTCCGTCGCCAGCGTGAACGTCGTGGACGCCCGCCCGCCGGAGACGCCCCAGTCGACCTTCGTGCCGGTCAGGCGTACGGCGCCCGCGACGAGCGCCGCGACGTCGGACGCCGTCGCCCCCTTCGGCTCGCCGAACACGTGGAGCATCGCGCCCGCGGGGAGGGAGAACGTGCTCCCGGACAGGCTCGCGCCCGTGCCCACGACGTGCATGACCTGCCCGGTCGGGGCGGTCCACGTCCAGTGGTTCGGGCCGGCCTGCGTCAGCGGCCGGTTCGACGACACGGTGTGGGACGCCGCCGCTCGGTACTGCACGTACGGCCAGCCCTCCACGGCGGTGAGCGTGCCGAGGTCGCGATCGCCGGAGCGCCAGGTCAGGTCGGCCGAGATGTCGTCCACCCTGGTCAGGCGATAGTCGGACGCCCCCGCGGGTGCCAGCGCGATCGACTGCCCCTCGGTGTTCGGGGGGTCTCCGTTGCGCTCCCAGCCGGCGATGATCGCCTTGTCGCCGTAGTGCCACAGCTCGGGCACGGCGACGCCGAACGAGGTCGGCTTCGCCCGGAACGCGAGGCCGCCGCCCACCCACGTCGGGGCGGACAGCCCCTCGCGGTTGAAGACGGCGCCCGAGATCCACGAGTTCGTGGGCGGCAGGATGCCGGGGGCGATGCGCGGCGGCTGGGCCGGCGCGTACTGCGTGGCCCGCGTCGGCAGGACGTCGGCGGGCGTCCCCGCGGCCTGGGCCGGTGGGGCTTGCAGGGTGGGCAGAATCAGCGCCGCGGCGGCCGCGAGCGCGGCGATCCGGGGTGCGCGAGGGGAGTTGCGAAGCATGAGCCGGTGTTCCCTTTCCTCGTGTTTCTCGGGACGCACGGGGCGTCGCCAAGCATGGCGTTCGGGGAGGGGCCGGACGTCATCCTGGTGGCGATGAGAGCGCTCTCATCGCGCGCTCAATATACATCGGCGGATGCGAAAAAAGACATAGAAGACGACGCATAATCCCAAGTGAACAAGTGATTGTTGTCGTGACGAATACTAAAATTCGCTGATAAAGCGGAGGGTCGATGCCGACGGCAGGACGCCC
>NZ_JBDHZL010000030.1:0-28235 GCF_039811905.1 Nigerium sp.
GTAGCAGCGGTCGAACGACTCGTCGGCCGTCGCCGTCCGGACGTAGCACTCCGCGACCTCCAGGCCCGCCGAGGACGCCGCCGCGCGGATCGCGGCGGGGTCGTGCAGCACGACGTCGAGGTCGACGGCCTCGCCCAGCCACTCGTCGGCGTGCCGGACGCCGTTGCCCACGTGGAACGCGGTCAGCACATACCCGCCCGGGGCGACGGTGCGCGCCATGGCGGCGAAGGCGTCCGGGAGCTCGGAGGGGGCGAGGTGGATCAGCGAGTACCACGCGATCACGACGCCCCACGCGGCGGCCGTGCGTGGGCGCAGCAGTCGGTCGAGCCCGCCGGGCTCGAACGTGACGCCGGGGTTCCATTCGCGTGCGACGTCGAGCATCGCGGGGGAGGGATCCATGCCGACGATGTCGGCCACGTCGTCGGCCAGCCGGCCGGCCACGTGGCCCGGCCCGCACCCCAGGTCGACCACCGGCAGCCCGGACGCCAGCCCCGGCACCCGGTCGATCAGCCACCCCTCGAGGGGGACGCGGTCCAGTTCGTCGACGCTCGATTCGGCGTAGGACGCCGCCACCGCGTCCCAGCTCGCGACGGTCCGTTCGTCGCGGGCGCGCGGCCCGTCGGCGAGCACGGTCTCGCGATCGACGGCCGGCGCGCCGGCGGCGTCCGGAACCGAATCCGCGGCCGGCTGCGGGCCCAGCAGGTGCATCCACCGGGCGTCGTGCTGCCCGGCCCGGCGTTCGAGCCGCGCCACCAGCGGACGCTCGCCGCCGGCGAGCTTGTCCAACTCGACCTCGACGGCGTCCCGGTCGGCGAACGGGTGCAGGCGCTCCGTGCGCGTCTTTAGCTCGCCGGCGGACTGCGGGCCGCGCAGCAGAAGGACGGTCAGCAGGGCGACGGCCGGGGCGTCCAGCCCGAGCGACTCCTCCAGGAGTTGGTGGTACTTCAGCGTGCGCGAGCCCTTGCCCGCCCACACCACCCGGACCAGCTCGCGCCCCTTCAGGTCGCGCAGCCGCTCCTCCAACTGGCGGTCGTCGTGGTCGGTGACCGGGTCGCGGCTTGTCGTCTGGTTGCACGCGGTGCGCAGCGAGTTCAACGTCAGCGGGTAGGACGCCGGCACCGTGCGCTGCTTCTCGAGCAACGCCCCGAGAATGCGCTGGTCCATCGCGTCGAGCGGCTCCACGACCATGGCGAGGATTCTACGGCCCGGGGGTGCGCGTCCCGCCCGTTTGGGTGCCCGGCGACACTGGCGGGGTGGAGTTCTTGGCTGAGGTGTGGCGGCGGGCGATCGTGACCCAGCCCGAGCCGGACGCCGCCGTCTCGCTGGGCCTGGCTGCGGCGGCCCTGGCGGCGGTCGTGTTCGCGTGGCCGGCGGTGCGGATGCTCGTGACCGTCTGCCACGAGGCCGGGCACGCGGTCGTGGCGACGCTGACCGGGCGCACGCTGACGGGCATTCGGCTGCACAGCGACACGTCGGGCCTCACGGTCTCGCGCGGGCGTCCGGCGGGGCCGGGAATGGCCGCGACGATGTTCGCGGGCTACCCGGCGGCGTCCATGGTCGGGCTGGGCGGCGCGTTCGTGGTCGGGGCCGGGCACGGCATCGGGATGCTGTGGCTGTTCGTCGGGCTTCTGGCCCTGATGCTGCTGAAGATCCGCAACCTGTACGGGGCGCTCGTTGTTGTGGGGCTCGGGGTGCTGCTAGGGGCGGCGTACTGGTACGCGCCCTCCCGGGCGCTGTCGTGGCTGGCCTACGCCCTCGTCTGGCTGCTCGTGCTCGCGGGCCCGCGCCCGGTGCTGGAGTTGGCGCGCCGGCGGTCGCCGACGTCGGACGCCGCGCAGCTCGCGCGCCTCACCCGCGTCCCGCAGGTGCTCTGGGTCGCCGCGTGGCTCGTGATCACCGTCGGTTCCCTGGCGCTGGCCGCGCCGAGGCTGCTGCCGGGCGTGTTCGGCTGAGGACGCGACGTCGGGCCGACGATCCTCGTTGAAACCCCGGGTCGGCGACGCTAGTTTCGGTGCATGGAGGCCCCGATGATCCCGGACGGTGAGGCTCGCGACCCCGCGCCCATGGCGCCGGACGCCGCCGGGCAGGCCGAGGTGATGGCCACGCTCACTCGGGCGGTCGAGGCGGTGGGGCGCGTGCTGTCGCCCGACACCGAGGTGGTTCTCCATGACCTCTCGAAGATCCCGAACTCGCTGGTCGCGATCAGCGGCACCGTGACGGGCCGCAAGGTGGGCGACCCGATCACCGACTTCCTGCTCCGCAAGCTGACCGATCCCCACAGCCCCGACCACCAGTCGTACCGCACGACGCTGCCCGACGGGCGGGAACTCATCTCGCACACGACCCTGTTCCGGGACGCCTCGGGCCGGGCCATCGCGGCGCTGTGCAGCAACGTCGACACGACCCGCTGGCGGGCCGTCAAGGAGGCAGTGGGGTTCTTCACGGGTGCCGCGGAGGCGCCGCCGGCCGTGGTGGAGGTCGCCGAGTCCGAGGGCTTCCCTCACGACCTCGACGAGCTGCGCACCACGATCCTCGACGACGCGATCCGTCGAGTCGCGGTGCCGGTCGACCTCATGCAGAAGCGCCACAAGCTTCAGGTGGTCGCAGACCTGCGCGACAGCGGCTTCTTCACGCTGCGCGACGCCGTCCCGTCGGCGGCGCAGGCGCTCGAGGTGTCGCGGTTCACCGTCTACAACTATCTCAAGCAGCTCGATCCGCAGGGCGACGACTGACCACTCCTGCGGAGGGGCGAGCCTCGGCGCGAGATACCGCGGCTCGCCGTCGGGGGCTCAGCAGAGCGCGGTATTGACGGCGAGGCCGCCGCGGGACGTCTCCCGGTACTTGCTCCGCATGTCGTGGCCGGTGACGCGCATGGTCTCGACCACCTCGTCGAACGACACCAGGTGCGAGCCGTCGCCGTGCAGGGCCGTCCGCGCGGCGCTCACCGCGTGGCACGCCGCGACGCCGTTGCGTTCGATGCAGGGGATCTGTACGAGCCCGCCCACCGGGTCGCACGTGAGCCCGAGGCAGTGCTCCATGGCGATCTCGGCGGCGTTCTCGATCTGCCGGGGGCTGCCGCCGCGGAAGGCGACCATCCCGGCCGCCGCCATGGCACAGGCCGAGCCGACCTCCCCCTGGCAGCCGACCTCGGCCCCCGACAGGGACGCCCCCCGCTTGATGATCATGCCGACGGCCCCGGCGGTCAGCAGGAACCGCTCGACGCCCCGCAACGACGCCTCCGCCGAGACGGGCTCGCGGTGCACCAGGTACGACAACACGGCGGGGATGATGCCCGCCGCCCCGTTGGTGGGGGCGGTGACGACGCGTCCCCCCGCGGCGTTCTCCTCGTTGACCGCCATCGCGTAGACGGTCAGCCAGTCGAGGCCGATCAGCCCGTCGCGCTCGTCGGCGTACGCCAGGCGGGCGGCCAGCGCGGCGGCGCGGCGCGGGACGTGGAGGCCGCCGGGTAGCACCCCCTCGGCGGTCAGCCCGCGCTCGACGCAGGCCTCCATGACCGCCCAGATGTCCCGCAGGCGTCCACGCACGTGTTCCTCCCCGTCGACGGACGCCTCGTTGTCGAGCACCAGCCGGGCGATGGACTTGCCCTCCGCGTGGCAGAGCGCCAGCAGGTCGGCCGCGGTGACGAAGGGGTGGGGTGCGTCGGGCAGCGGGTCGGCCAGGATGCCCAGTTCGTCGGAGCGCTGCACGAACCCGCCGCCCACCGAGTAGTAGGTGGCCGCGGCGGTCGCTCCCGCCACGGTCGCCTCGAACACGAGCCCGTTGGGGTGGGCCGGCAGGCTCCGCGACAGGTACAGGCGGACGTCCCGTTCGGGGTGGAACGCGATGGGGTGGCGTCCGAGGAGCGAGAGGCGGCCGGCCGACCCGGTGTCCGCCCAGATCGTCCCGACGACGTCGGGGTCGACGGTCGCCGGGTCGTGGCCGGCCAGGCCCGCGAGCACGGCGCGATCGCTGCCGTGCCCGCGGCCGGTGGCGCCGAGCGATCCGTACAGCCGCACCTGCACGTGGGTCACGTCGGCGAGACGCCCCTGGGCGTCGAGATCGTCGACGAACCTCCGGGCGGCCACCATGGGTCCGACCGTGTGCGAGCTGGAGGGCCCCAGGCCCACCTTGAACATGTCGAAGACGCTCAGCATGGTGGTTCGGCCTATCCGAAGTCGATCTCTTGGGCGCGGGACAACTCCGGGTGGCGGGCCTTGTGGCGCTTCACGAACGTCCAGCCGATCAGGACGGCCCCGATGTAGAGCAGCGAGGCGGCCAAGACGACGCGGTTGAAATCGTTGAACGCCATCAGGACGATGATGCCGATGAGGGAGACGATGCCGAAGATGCTGGTCACCGGCGCCCCGGGCATGGGGAACGAGGTCGGCTCCGCCTCGCCGCGGTTGATGCGCCGACGCAGCGCGATCTGGCATGCGAAGATCGTCACCCACGTCCAGACGATGCCGACGGCTGCGGTCTCGACGGCGATCTCGAACGCTTGATGCGGCAGCACGATGGCGAGGCCGATGCCCAGCAGGTACACCGTGGCGGTGAGCAGGATGCCGCCGAACGGCACCTTGTTCGCGTTGAGCCGGCCGGTGAAGCTCGGCGCCTCCCCGGCGGCCGCCAAGGACTTCAGGACGCGCCCGGTGGAGTACAGGCCGGAGTTGCACGACGAGAAGGCGGCGGTGATGACCACGACGTTCATGGCGTCGCCGATCCACGGGATCCGGAGCTGGCTGAACACGGTCACGAAGGGGCTCTCGGACGCCTTGTAGGCCGTGTACGGCAGCAGCATGGCGAGCAGAAGGATCGAGCCGACGTAGAAGATGACGATGCGGAAGATGACGGCCTTGACCGCCTTGGGGATCACCACGTGCGGGTTTTCGGTCTCGCCGGAGGCCGTGCCCACGAGCTCGATCGTCGCGTAGGCGAAGACGACGCCCTGCGTCACCATGACCAGCGGGAGGGCGCCGGCGGGGAAGAACCCGCCCTCGAAGCTCCACAGGTTGGACGCCGCGGCGGGGTGCCCGCCGACGTTGGCGTGGGTCAGAACGAGGCCCAGCCCGACGACGAGGAAGGCGACCAGGGCGGTGACCTTCAGCATGGACGCCCAGAACTCGAACTCGCCGAACGCCTTGACGCTGGCCAGGTTGACGGCGAGCACGATGACGAGCGCCACCAGGGCCGGGATCCACAGCGGAAGCTCCGGCCACCAGAACTGGAAGTACGAGCCGACGGCCGTCAGCTCGGCGACGCCGGTCGTCATCCAGTTGAGCATGTACATCCAGCCGGTGATGTAGGCCCAGCGGTCCCCGAAGAACTCGCGGGCGTAGGAGACGAACGAGCCGCTGGACGGCCGGTGGGTGACGAGCTCGCCGAGGGCCCGCATGAGGAAGAAGGCGATGAGGCCGCAGAAGGCGTAGGCGAGCACGACCGACGGCCCCGCGGTGTGCAGGCGTCCGCCCGCCCCGAGGAAGAGGCCGACGCCGATGGCGCCGCCGATCGCGATCATGTGGACCTGGCGGCTGGTCAGCCCCTGGTGGTAGCCGACATCGCCGTGGTCGACGACGGTGCCGCTGTGGGTGAGCGGCTCCTGGCGGACGTCTTTGTCCTTGGTGTCGGGCATGCGAACCCTCTCTGGTTCCGAGTCATGCAGAGACTCAACTAAGTGTTTAGAGATCTTACAAACAGCAAGATCAATACACAGAATGAGTCGGCTTTCACCAGAAAGTCAAGGTGACAGCGGAGACACGCCGAGTGAGGCCTGCGCATCCGCTCCGACGCGGCGTCCAGCGGTCATCATGAGCGCATGACCACCACGTTGGAGGTGCGCATCACGCAGGGGGCGGACGCGGCCCCCGCGGAACAGGGCGGCGCCGACCGCCTGGAGATCGTCGGGTCGCTGGAGCACGGCGGCCTCTCACCCGAGCCCCGCGTCGTCGCCGAGGTGCGCCGTCGTACGACGCTGCAATTGCGTCCGGTCGTCCGGCTGCGGGAGGGCTACGGCACGGACGGCGGCGAGGCCGTCCGGCTGCACGGGCTCATCGCCGCCTACCTGGACGCCGGCGCCGACGGCCTGCAGCTCGGCTTCCTCAACGGCCTGGGCGACGTCGACCTCGAGGTGCTCGGCGCGCTGCTCGACGAGGTCGACTGCCCCTGGACGTTCACGCGCGCCGTCGACTCGGTGCTCAGCACAGACCGGGCGTGGAAGGCGCTGCTCGGGCTACCTCGCCTCGACTGCGTCCGGACGGCCGGCTCCGCCCGCGACGTCGAGCACGGCCTGGACGACCTGCTCGCCCGCGCTCGCGCGGACTCCCGGCAGGCGTCCCTCATCATGGCCGACGGGGAGCTCCAGGCCGAGCAGGTGCCGTGGCTGGTGCGCGCGGGCGTCCGGCAGTTCCATCTCGACGGGCAGGTGCGCCCGGGCGGCTCGTGGCGCGCGTACGTCGACGAGTCGCTCGTCCACAGTTGGCGCCGCCTCATCGACGACGAGCTGGGCCACCTGCGCCGATAGTCGCGCAGGCGGCGTCAGGGCGCCGCGGGGCCCTCGTTGTCGGACGCCTCGGCCGCCGGCTTGTCGGCCGCCCGATCGGACGCCTCGGCGCTCGTGGCGCCGGTGTCGGCGGGCGCGGTCGTCGGCTCAGCGGGCTGTCCCGGCTCCACGTGGACGACGGTCGTCGTGCCGGGCAGCGCCTCGTCGACCGCGTCCTCGACGGCGTCCGCGAGGTCGTGGCTGCGGCGTACGGTCCAGCCGCCGGGCACGGTGATCGTCACCTGCGCGAACCGCTGCCGCCCGGACTCCCGCGTGCGCAGGTCGGTCAACTCGACCTCGCGCCCGGTGACATCGCCGATCGTGTCGCGGATCGTCTCGACCTCCTCGGGCGGGAGGGCGGCGTCCAGCAGGCCGACGACGGAGCGCCGCACCAGCTTGTAGCCCGTGAACAGGATGTTGATGCCGACCACGATCGCGACGATCGGGTCAAGGATCTGCCAGCCCGTGAGCAGGATCAGCCCGACGCCGACCAGCACGCCCACCGACGTCATCACGTCGGTCATGAGGTGCCGGCCGTCGGCCTCGAGCGTGATCGACCGGTACTGCTTGCCCTTGCGGATCAGGATGAACCCCACGACCCCGTTCAAGACGGACGCCACCACCGCGAGCAGCAGGCCGAGGCCGAGCTGCTCGACCGGCTCGGGGGTGATGATGCGCCGGATCGCGCTGATGATGATGGCCGCGGCGGCGACGAAGATCAGCGACCCCTCGACGGCCGACGACATGTATTCGGCCTTGCCGTGGCCGAAATCGTGGTTGTGGTCGGCGGGCTTGTCCGACAGGCGCAGCGCCCAGAGGGCCACGACGGCCGCGACCAGGTTGACCGTGGACTCCAGGGCGTCGGACAACAGTCCGACCGAGCCGGTGACCGCGGCGGCCACGCCTTTGATGACGACCGTGGCGAGCGCGGTGAAGACCGACAGCCACATGAACTTCATCAAGAACCGGGCGCTGACGGGTGCATCCGTAGTGGCGTCGGTCATCGTTCTTCCTTCTCCTGCTCCAATTGGGGGTCAGCCGAGCGTACTGCGGGCGCGTGGGAACCGCGCACTCGGTTGCAGCCGCGGACCGCCCCCGACGGCGTCCTGTTACGACGCGTCGACCGGCAGCGTCGACTCCTCGACCGTGCCCCACTGCAGCGGCCAGGTGCCGGGGGCGTCCGCCGCAGCGACGATCTCGGGCAGCCGCACCGGCCACACCGGGACGCCCGCCGGGGCCAGGTCGTCCAGCGGCAGCCACGCGTGCCCCTGCAGCGTGAGCTGCTCGTCGGCGGTGTGCCGCGACGTGTCCAACTCGAACCGCGGCGTCCGCAGCACGTAGAACACCTCGGATTGGGCGCAGATCTGGTCGGAGTACCCGTGGACGACGACCCGCCGCATCACCGGCCCGATCAAGTCGGACGCCTCCGCGCGCAACCCGGTCTCCTCGAACAACTCCCGGACGGCGGTCTGCTCCTCCGACTCGCCGGGGTCGATGCCCCCGCCGGGCGTCACGAACCATCGCGAGCCGGGGATGCCGGGGTCGGAGTCGAGGAACAACAGCGCGGACGCCCCGTCGGTCACCACGACGCGGGCCGCCGCGCGCTCCTTGCGCGGGCGCTCGGCGGGCGGCACCGGCCGGAACCGACGCGAACGGAACGGTTCGCTCACCGCTCGAACCGCCGTTCGGGCTCCTCACCCGCGCGCAGCCCGGCGCCGACCGCCATCAGGACGCCGACGACCAGCACCCAGCAGCCGAACTGGGACCAGCCCTGCCACGACGCCCAGAACAGCGGGAGGTCGAACTCGCCGATATCGCGGAACACGCCGGCCAGCGCGACGAGTGCGGTGGCGGCCTCCGTCACCTTGAACAGCCTCTCGACCGTGCGGCGGCGGTAGCGGATGCGGCTCGCGAGGCCGTGCGCTACGAACAGCAGCGGGACGGCGAGGATCTGCAGCACGCCCCCGACGAGCAGGCACACCATGACGCCGGTCGTCGCGGCCTCCCACACCTCTTTGACCGTGACGGTGCGCGGCCCCTGCGGGCGCCCTCCGGAAGACGGCGCGTAGGGCGCGGACCAGTCCTGCGGCTGCGCCGGCGGGAACGACTGCGGGTTCACCTGCGGCGGGGGCGCCGGCGGGCCGGCGGGCAACGACCCGACGGGCGGGGCGGGTGGCGTATCCAGCGGACGCCCGGGCGCCCAGTCGGGCCGGGGACGCGGCGCGGCCTGCGGCGCATGCGCCGCGCCCCAGGCCGAGGCGGCCGGGGCGGTGGAGAGGTGCAGCGGCTGCGTCGCGGGGACGCCGTCGGCGGGGCCTGTCGGCGCCGACGTCAGCGGCGACGCGGCGACCGCGAAGGCCTCCGCCGGGTCGCGACGGTCGGGCTCGGGCGAAGTCAGGGCGTCGAGCGGGGTGGCGTCCGGCCCCGGCCCGTAGTCGGGCCGCTCGGGCGGCGCGACCGGCAACGCCTCCGCCGCGTCGGGAGAGTCGAGCGGTGCGGCGTCCGACGGGGCGACGAACGCCTCGGGGCGCACGCCGGGCGCGTACTCGGGGCCGTCCCGCCAATCCGCCATGGCGTCATCGTAGTCGCCCGGCGGTTGGGTACGGTGGTCGCCGGGTTCAGGCTCGTCCTAGACTGGGCCGACAGCGACTGCAGTACTAGGGGTGAGCGAGGCATGCCTACCGGGCGAGTGCGTTACTACGACGCGGAGAAGGGGTTCGGGTTCCTCTCGAAAGACGAGGGGGGCGAGGACGTCTTCGTCCGTGCCTCGGCGCTGCCCGCCGGCGTGACATCGCTGAAGCGTGGACAGAAGGTCGAGTTCGGCGTCATCGACGGCAAGCGCGGCGAGCAGGCGCTCTCGCTGCGGCTGCTGGAGGCGCCCCCGTCGCTGTCGAAGGCGTCCCGCAAGGCGCCCGATCAGATGGCCGTCATCGTGGAGGATCTCATCAAGATGTTGGACGGGTTGGGCAACGGCTATCGCCACGGGCGTCATCCCGACGGTCGGCAGGCCAAGAAGGTCTCGTCCGTGCTGCGGGCGGTCGCCGACGAGTTGGAGCTGTGAGCGTGGCGGCGACGAAGGCATTGGAACTCGACGAGGCCTGCGCGGGCGCCGTCGATCTCGCGCGTGCCGCAGCCGAGCGGCGCGCCGACGTCATGACCGTGGGCGAGCATCTCGAGTGCGTGGCAGAAGACAAGCGGGTCGCGACCCACTACTTCGCCTGCACGCACCCCGGCTACCACGGCTGGCGCTGGGCGGTGACGGTCGTCCGGGCGGCGCGCGCCAAGATCGTGACGGTGAACGAGGTCTGCCTCGTGCCGGGGGAGGACGCGCTGGTCGCGCCCGTCTGGGTGCCGTGGGCCGAGCGCGTGGAGCCGGGCGACGTGACCGCGGGCGTCCTGATGCCGACGCCCGACAACGACCCTCGCCTCGAGCCCGGCTTTACGGGCGGCGACGAGGCGCGCGACGCCGACCCGGCCGAGTGGAGCCAGCTCCGCGCCCTGGTGGGCGAGTTGGGGCTCGGCCGCGAGCGCGTCCTGTCGGTGTACGGGCGTGACGAGGCCGCCGACCGCTGGGTCGACGGCGACGGCGGTCCCCACAACGCCATGACCAAACAGTCCCCGGCGGCGTGCCAGCAGTGCGCGTACTTCGTCCGGCTGGAGGGGTCGCTCGGGCGTGAGTTCGGCGTGTGCGCGAACCAGTTCTCGCCGGCCGACGGCAGCGTCGTGAGCGTCGACCACGGCTGCGGGGCGCACAGCGACGTCGTCGAACCGAACCGGGGCGTCGATCTGCCGCGCCCGGTGTGGGACACGATCTCGGTCGACGAGGCACTCTTCGACTGAATCCGGGCGCTTGTCCGCACCGGGGACTCGTCCGCAGGTGGGCGTCCGCCGGTTCTACGATGCCGCCCATGAGTTCAGCAACTACCGCCGCGCCGGAGGCCCCGCCGGCGTCCGGACTCGACCGCTACTTCGAGATCACCGCGCGGCACTCCACGGTCGGCCGCGAGGTGCGCGGCGGCCTGGTGACGTTCTTCGCGATGGCCTACATCATCGCCCTCAACCCGCTGATCATCGGCACGGCGGCCGACAGCCGCGGCCTCCTGATCACCGGGCAGCCGAAGCTGGACGCCGCCGGTGCCACGATCGCCGCGAACGTCAGCGGTTCGATCGCGGCCGTCGCCGCGGCGACCGCGCTCATCGCCGGCGTGATGACGATCCTGATGGGGCTGATCGGCCGCTTCCCGCTCGGGCTGGCGGCCGGCCTCGGCATCAACGCGATGCTCGCCTACGTGGTCGCCCCGCAGACGACCTGGCCGCAGGCGATGGGCCTGATCGTGTGGGAGGGGCTCATCATCACGATCCTCGTGCTGACCGGCTTCCGTGAGGCGGTGTTCCGGGCGGTGCCGAAGGCGTTGCGCACCGGCATCTCGATCGGCATCGGCCTGTTCATCACGCTGGTGGGCCTGGTCGATTCCGGCGTCGTCCGGCGCGCGACGGGGACGCCGCTGGAGCTCGGCGTCAACGGCTCGCTGATCGGGTGGCCCATCGCGGTGTTCGTCGTGGGCGTCCTGCTGCTCGTGCTGCTGTACGGGGCCCGCGTCCGGGGGGCGATGCTCATCGCGATCGTCGCGATGACGATCGTCGCCGTCGTGCTGGAGTCCGTGCTGCACATCGGGGCGGTCGACCCGCAGCAGAACCCGATGGGGTGGGCACTGAACATCCCGGCACTGCCGGCGACGCTCTTTACGCTGCCGGATCTGAGCCTCATCGGACGCGTGGACTTGTTCGGCGCGTTCAGCGGCGGGCCGCAGATCGTGATCGCGATGATCATGACGGTGTTCGCCCTGTTGCTGGCCGACTTCTTCGACACGATGGGCACGATCGTGGCCGTCGGCGCGGAGGCGCGGCTGCTCCAGGCCGACGGCAACCCGCCCCGCACCCGCGAGATCCTCCTCGTCGACTCGCTGGCGGCCCTCGCGGGCGGCGCGGGGTCGGCGTCCTCGAACACGTCGTTCATCGAGTCCGCGGCGGGCGTCGGCGAGGGCGCGCGGACCGGTCTGGCCTCCGTCGTCACCGGGTGCGCGTTCCTGGTGAGCCTGTTCTTCGCGCCGCTGGTGAACATGGTCCCGTCGGAGGCGGTGGCGCCCGTGCTGGTGATCGTGGGCTTCCTGATGATGTCGCAGGTCGGCACCGTGGACTGGGACAACCTGGACGACGGCCTGCCCGCGTTCCTCACGATGGCGCTCATGCCGTTCGCCTACTCGATCACGGCGGGCATCGGGGCGGGCTTCATCTTCTACGTGTTGCTGCGGGCGGTCCGCGGCAAGGCGAACGAGCTGCACCCGCTCATGTGGGCGGTCGCGATCGCGTTCGTCCTCTACTTCAGCCAGGGGCTCATCAGCGCGATGATTGCGTAGCGAGCGCCGGCGTCCGTCACTGGTGGAAGAGAGCCACCAGGTCGGGCGCCGGCCGCCCGGCCGCGACCGCGGCGGCCGCCCAGCCGTCGAACTGCCCCAGCCACGCGGCGAGTTCGCCCACGAGTTCGCTGCGGGCCGGGTCGAGCCACCCGGACGCCGCCCGGTACGCCTCCGCCATCCCCAGCGCGTGCCCGGCGCGGACGTACCCGCTGACCGACCCGGCCGCCGCGGCCAGCGGGAGCGCCAGCCGGTCGTTGAACAGCTTGCGCAGCGAGAACTGCGCCTCGACGCCGCCCCCGCACAGCGCGAAGTCGAGTTCGTCGATGGACGCCTCGTCGAGCTCCTTCGTGAAGGTGCCCCACGCCGCGTCCTCCAGCCACAGGCGGACGAGCGCCCAGCCGGCGTCCAGCCGCTCGGGCGGCAGGTAGTGACCGGCCAGCAGCGCCTCCAGGTCGGACGCCGTCGGCTCGCCCGGACGCCGCACCGGCGCCCCCACGGGGCGCTTCATGAGCGGGCCCCCGATCTTGCCCAGCAGCGTGCGCCGCTCGGGAGGGGTGGGGGAGGGTGCGAAGGCGTCCGCAGCCAGGGCCCGGAGCCGCGCCGCGGTCTCCGGCGAGCCCGAGAAGAGGTCGCGGAGCTCGTCGATGCCCACTGCGTACAGCCGGACGACGCCCATAGCTGCACCCTAGGGCACGGGCCCGGCGGCGTCGATGGCCTAGATTGGCCGGGTGAACGTCAGGATCCGCCGCCTCGTGGTCACCGGGGTGCTGGTTGTGCTGCTCCTGCTCGTGGCTCTCAGCCTGCTCGGCCGATTCGCGTAGTCTCCTGGCTATGAGAAGTCAGGGGCGCGGGCGGGCCGCGCGGTGGGTCGCCGCGCTGGCGGCCTGGCTGATGATCGGCGCGGCGGCGCCGGCGTGGGCCGCCGACCAGGCGTTCACCATCACGGGCACCACGGTCACCGATCCGGCGGGGCTCGCGACCGACGCGACGGCCGGCCGGTATTGGGTCGCGAACGGAGGTTCCGGACGCCTCACGGTCTCGGCGCTAAACGCGAACGGCGCCCTGTTCGGCACGGTCCACAGCAGCGACCAGACGACCGACCTCGAGGGGCTCGCGTTCCACGGCAACGCCCTGTTCATCGGCGACGTGGGCGGCGACCGCAGCCAGGTGATGCTGTGGCGGATCTACGGCCCCGTGCCCCGCACCGTGATCCATCAGGCCGATCGGTACGTGCTGAGCTATCCCGACGGCCGGCATCGGGCGTCCGCGATCTTCATCACGAACGACGGGCGCCTCCACGTCGTCACGCGCGGGCGCACCGCGACGGCGTCCGGGGCGATCTACGCGGCTCCCGCCGCCGCGATCGGCACGCCCGGCAGCGCCCTGCTGCAGAAGGTCGGCGACGCGCCGGCGGGAGTGACGGACGCGACCGTTCTCGCGGACGGCCGGGTCGCGCTGCGCACCGGCACCGACGTCATGACCGTGGACGCCTCGAGCTACCGCGTCCTGCAGCGGGATCGCGTCGCCACGCAGTCGACGGGCGGCGCGCTGACGCCCACGATCGACGGCACGAAGCTGCTGTGGGGGCCCGAGAAGGTGACGTCTCCGGTGCTCGCGGTCGACGTGCCGGGTGGGGTGCAGGCGACGCCGCGGGCGTCCGCGGCGCCCACCGCCGAGGGCACCAGCGCGGCCGACGCGGCGCAGTCGGTGCAGCGCACGGTGGCGTCCGTCGTCAGCGCGCTGAGCGAGGGCGGCAATGTGTTGGCTCTGCTGGGCGCGGCGGCGGTCGCGATCGTCGGGGCCGTGGTCGTCCTGGTGAAGCGTTAGTCTTAGCCAGCGAGCAGAAGGAGGTCGTGGCGTGAGCGACCTGATCGACACCACCGAGATGTACCTGCGCACCATCTACGAGCTGGAGGAAGAGGGGGTTCCACCCCTGCGCGCCCGCATCGTGGAGCGCCTGCACCAAAGCGGCCCGACCGTGTCGCAGACCGTGGCGCGGATGGAGCGCGACGGGCTGCTGACCGTGCGTCCCGACCGCCGCATCGCCCTCAGCGCCGAGGGGCATCGCGAGGCGGCGCGCGTCATGCGGAAGCATCGGCTCGCCGAGCGTCTGCTCACCGACGTGATCGGGCTGGACTGGTCCCTCGCGCACGACGAGGCGTGCCGGTGGGAGCACGTGATCTCCGAGGCGGTGGAGCGGCGGCTCTTCGCGATCCTCGACGGGCCGACGGTGTCTCCGTACGGCAACGTGATCCCGGCCCTGACCGAGCTCGGCGGGCCGCCGTCCGGCAAGCCGGGGGGCTCGCGGCTGGCGGAGTTGCTCGAGGCGTCCGAGGGCGAGCCGGTCGCGGTGCGCATCGTCCGCATCGGCGAGGGCGTCCAGCCCGATGTCGACCTGCTGTCGCGGCTCGTCGGGGCGGGCGTCGTTCCCGGCGCGGAGCTGGTCACGTCGCTCTCCGGGGAGGCGCTCGTCGTACGCCGGGACGACGATGACCCCCCGTGTACGGTGGACCGCGCACTGGCCGAGCATCTCTTCGTCGAGAAGTTCGCTCCCCAGACATGAAGCACTCGAGGTAGGGGGACGCCGTGGTCGCGCAGGCCGGTTTCCGCAAGCTGGTCGACGGTCACTGGTACGACGCCGCGGCAGCGCTGCTGGACGCCGACGTGCGCGCCGGCGACCGGACGCCTGAGCTCGTGCAGGCGCGCGACCTCGCCATCGCCGCGAAGCGGGTCCTCGACCTGGACGCCGAAGACTACGCGCAGATCGCCAGCGGGTTCTCCGGAGCGCCCTGGGCGTCCGAGTTGGCGTCCGCGTGCTTCCCGCAGGAGCCACGCCAGGCCAACCGCGGGGCGCTCGGCAGTCTCGTGCCGCTGTACGCGCTGATGCTCGAGGTGGTCGACCTGCGCGCGCTGCGGCACGAGCCGCTGCAGATCGTCGTGACAGCTCACCTCATCGGGGAGTACATGCCGCAACTGGCGTGGGAATCGACGCTCGGGCACGCGGGCGACCCGCTGCGGATGGCGTCCTCGGTCGGCGAGCGGTGGGGCACCGACGACCCGGAGTGCCCGCACGGCTCGGCGCTCCGGGCGACCTGCCGCCGCGCGCTCAACGCGGCGAACGGCGATCAGGCCGGGTTCACCGCGTATCTGGATCGCTTCCACTCGCGGCAGGGCTCGGCCCTGGCGATGTGCGCGATGAACCATGCGACGATCGACGCGGGCGAGCGTCCGGATGTGGGGGAGACCTGCCCGAACCCGTGCTCGTGGGCGATCCGCGGGTCGCTGGAGCAGCGGCGCGATCTGGACGCCCGCGTCCGGTTGGCGCTGATCTACCAGAACTCGCCGATCGTGTCCCTGCGGCATCACGCCCCGGTCGGGCACTTCTTCGGCGTCCCGTCGGTGTCGGAGATCTCGGAGGCGTGGGTGCGCACGTGGGAGAAGGTGTCGATGCCCTGGCCCGACGGCAGCAATCCGCTGCAGCAGGGGGGCGTCCTGGGCGACCCCGATCCGAGCGAGGCCCTGCCCGGGATGTCGGCGCTCGTGTCGGCCGTCGCCGGCCGCACGATCGGGCCCGGACGCCTCATCCGCGATATCGGCGCCGACATCGACGACGTCGGCGAGGGTGTCTGGCGCGACTGAGCGGCCGGGGAATAGGCGTCCTCGGAGCCTTGTTGAGGCCTGCGTAACCGAGGGAAGGAAGTAGCCATCATGGCGACTGTCGAACTGACTCAGGACAATTTCGTCTCCACCATCGAGGGCAACGACACCGTCCTCATCGACTTCTGGGCCTCCTGGTGCGGCCCGTGCCGCCAGTTTGCGCCGGTCTTCGAGAAGGCGTCCGGGCAGCACGACGACGTCGTGTTCGCGAAGCTCGACACCGAGGCCAACGCCGAGCTGGCGGGCGCGCTGGAGATTCAGGCGATCCCGACGCTCATGGCGTTCCGCGACGGCGTCCTGGTGTACCGCAACGCGGGCGCGCTCAACGCGTCCGGGCTCGACGAGCTGATCGGCGCCGTCAAGGCGATCGACAGCGACGAGCTGGCCAAGCAGGTCGCCGAGCAGCAGGCACAGCAGAGCGCGCCGCAGAACTGAGTGGGGGGCGTCCCCGTCGACGGCCGATCGTGTCGGTCGAAGTGGGGACGCCCGCCCGCGCGTTGCGCGCGTCCGAGGGCTGGTCGTCGGCCGGTAGGCTGACGCCCAGCGGCCCCTGCCCAGAATCCCCCCGGGCAGGGGCCGCATTGCGTCCGGACGCCTCTCGTGGGCGCCGCCGGGCCTGCCGCCCGCGTTTCACGAAAGCTTCACGGACGGCCCGCCAGGCCCTTCACGAGGCCCCGGTTGACTGAGGATCACCGACGATCCGAGTCACCGAAGGAGCCGATCATGTCGAAGTCCCGAACCGCCGTCGCCGCCGTCCTGATCGCCGGGGCAACCGCCCTCCCGTTCGCCGTGGCGCCTGCCAGCGCCGTCGCCGCCCCGAGCGCGAGCGTCGCCCGGACGCTGCAGTTCAACCGCGAGGAGGAGCGGCTGGCGCGCGACCTGTACGCCGCGCTCAGCCGCGTCCACGACGGCGCGCGTCCGATGAGCAACATCACCCGCAGCGAGCAGCGTCACCACGACGCCCTCGGACGCCTGCTGACGCGCTACGGCATCTCCGACCCCTCCGCGGGTCGGGCGCCCGGCAGCTACGCCTTCCCCGAGCTCCAGAAGCTGTACGACGGCTGGTACGCGCGAGGCAAGACGAGCCTGAAGGCGGCCTACCAGGTGGGCGTCGAGCTGGAGAAGCGCGACATCGATGACCTGACCAAGGCCCGCGCCGCCGCCCGCGACGCCGACGTCAAGCGCGTCTACTCGAACCTGCTCAGCGGCTCGGAGAACCACCTGGCCGCCTTCCAGCGGGCCGCCTCCGGGACGAGGCCGTGCGCGGCCCCTGCGCCGCAGGATGCCTGCCCGTGCCGGTGACATGATGCGGGTACGGGCCGCGCGGTCCGCACCCGTCGGCGCGAAGGAGGACGCATGGCTCGCCGGGTGCTGGTGGTCGACGACGAGGCGGCCATTCGGCGCGTGTTGCGCGCCTACCTGGAGGCCGAGGCGTTCGAGGTCGCCGAGGCGTCCACCGGGGCGGAGGTGCTGGCTGCCGTCGGCGGGCCCGCCGTGCCCGACCTCATCGTCCTCGACATCGGACTGCCCGATGCGGACGGCCTCGAGGTGCTGCGCACCCTGCGGCGGACGTCCGACGTGTACGTCGTGCTGGTCACCGCCCGCGCCGAGGAGATCGACAGGATCGTGGGGCTGTCGGTGGGCGCCGACGACAACGTCACCAAGCCGTTCAGCCCGCGCGAGGTGGTGGCGCGCGTGAAGACGGTGCTGCGGCGGGCGCGCGAGGCGTCCGTGCCGGCGGAACCCGGACCGCTCACCGTCGGGGGCCTCAGCCTGGACGAGGCCCGCCGCGAGATCACGGTGGACGGCCGCCCCGTCGCCCTGTCGACGCTGGAGTTCGACATTCTGCGCGCGCTGGCGTCGTCGCCCGGACGGGTGTTTTCGCGGACCCAGCTGCTCGAGAGGGTCTGGGGCTACGACTTCTACGGCGACGACCGTGTCGTCGACGCGCACGTCCGCAGCATTCGCCGCGCCCTCGGCGACGACGCGTCGGCGCCTCGCTTCATCGGGACCGTCCGCGGCATCGGTTACAAGTTCCTGCCCGAAGGAGGCGACCGGTGAACCGGCTCGGCGTGCGGCTTATGCTCAGCCACCTGCTGGTCGCCGTCGTCGGGTCGGTCGTGACCTTCCTGCTCGTGCGGCTGCTCGCGCCGCCGTTGTTCGACGAGTCGCTGCGGCGCGCGGGGCGGGCCGGCTACGGCCGCGGTTACGGGCAAGTCCTGCGGCAGGAGTTCGCGTCGGCCGTCGACACGGCGTTGGCCATCGGCGTCCTCGCGGGGCTCGTCGTCGCGATCGTCCGGCTGGCGATCGATCAGGGACGCCCCGTGCCGCTGCGCGCCGACCCGGACCGGATCGCGCAGGTCGTCACCAACCTCGTCGGCAACGCGCTGCGGGCGACCCCTCGCGGGGGGACCGTCCGGGTCGGCGTCCGGGGTGAGGAGCGCTCGGGCAGCGTCGTCGTCGCCGACACAGGGGAAGGGCTGGCCGCCGCGGACCTGGAACGCGTCTTCGAGCGCTTCTACCGCGTCGGCGGACGACGGGGCGGAGAAAGCGGCACCGGCATCGGGCTGACGATCTCGCGCGGTATCGCCCACGCCCACGGCGGGACGCTGACCGCATCCTCCGATGGCCCTGGTCACGGCGCGACCTTCACGCTGACGCTGCCGCGCTGACCAGGCCGGGGACGCCCGCGCGGGAGCGCGCGGCGTCCACATTCTCGACGGCGTGCCCGAACTGCGAGACGAAATGTCCGTATTCAACGAACTGGGTCTAGCCTAGGAGCATGTCCGCAACGCGCCTCGCTCGTCAGCTTGAGGCCGGGCTGCGCGCATGTCCGTGTTGTTGTCGGTGATCGGCCCTCAACAACATCCTGATCGCTTCACAGCGCACGTCGCGGCGGTCTCCTAACTTCACCTGAACTTCAGCGGTCCTCCGCGGGGTGTGTTGTCTGGGCAGTTATCCATCCACACATCACCAGGAGAACCATGTCGTACTTCCAAGACGCGACCGAACTCATCGGCCGCACACCACTCGTCAAGATCAACCGCCTCTACGGCGACTCGGACGCCACCGTGCTCGCCAAGCTCGAGTACTACAACCCGGCCAACTCGGTGAAGGACCGCATCGGCGTCTCCATCGTGAACGCCGCCGAAGCCGATGGCTCGCTGAAGCCGGGCGGGACGATCGTGGAGGGTACGTCCGGCAACACTGGCATCGCGCTGGCCTGGGTGGGCGCCGCCCGCGGTTACAAGGTGATCATCACGCTGCCGGAGACGTTCTCCAAGGAGCGTCGCGCCGTGCTGCGCGCCCTGGGCGCGCAGCTCGTGCTGACGCCGGCTGCCGACGGCGTCCCGGGGGCCAACAAGAAGGCCGCCGAGATCGTCGCCGAAACGCCCGGCGCGATTCTGGCCAGCCAGTTCGCGAACCCGGCGAACGTCGAGATCCACCGCAAGACGACCGCCGAGGAGATCTGGAACGACACCGACGGCCAGGTCGACGTCGTCGTCTCCGGCGTGGGCACGGGCGGCACGATCACCGGCATCGGCCAGGTGCTGAAGGAGCGCAAGCCCGAGGTGCAGCTCTTCGCGGTGGAGGCCGCCGAGTCGGCCGTGCTGTCGGGTGAGCCGAAGGGCCCGCACAAGATCCAGGGCATCAGCCCGGGCTTCGTCCCCGACATCTACGACTCGTCGGTGGTCGACGGCATCATCAAGGTGACCGGCGACGACGCGCTCGACTGGGCGCGCCGCGCCGCCAAGGAGGAGGGTCTGCTTGTCGGCATCTCGGCCGGTGCCGCCCTGCGCGCCGCCGCGGACCTGGCCGCCGACCCGGCCTACGCCGGCAAGACCATTGTCGCGATCATCCCCGACTGGGGCGAGCGCTACCTGTCCACCCCGCTGTACGCGGACCTGCTCGACTGAGCGCTGCCCGCCCGGTTCTGTCGGCGCTGGGTTCCTGCCGCTCGGTTCCTGCGGGTTGGGTTCTGCGGGCTTGCTTCCGGCCGCAGTGAGCCGGGCGTCTCCCGCCCCCGAGAGTGGCGCCCCCCTGGGGGCGCCACTCCTGCGTTTCGGATGGCCGCTGCACACGAGAGGTATCTGCTCGTCGAGAGACCCAGCGGGAACGGCGTTATGGTGCATCCAGCGCGCAGTCGTTGGCACCCCGTTGCGGCGCGACGATCGAGGGGAGGGCGACTGGCCTGGACTCACCCCAGTCCCGGCGCGGGATCTCCTCCCGCCGCCTCTGCGCACCGCTCGGGCTCGGCGGGGCCACCCGCCCGAAACGCTGCAGGTCTTTCGCAAACGCTGCAGGCGTTCTCGAAACGCCGGGCTTAAGCCGGAACGCTGCCTTACGTAAGGCAGCGTTCTCGCCGGAGGCAGGCGTTGTGGAAACGCTGCAGGCGTTCCGCGGTTTACTGCAGGCGTTTCGCCAACGCTGCAGGCGTTCTGCCGGCGAACGGCCGACACCCGGAGGGGGCGGCGTCCGAGACTGGACGGCGCCCCGCCCGCGGCGTCCCACTGCCGACGCGTCTGTCTGGTCGTCCGGTGGACGAACCGCCCGCACCGGCATCCGGAGCGTCCCAATGACGGCCCGCTCGCCGGCGTCCAGGTGTGTGACGATCTCCACCGCGGGGTGTGGATTCTGTCGCATAGAAACGCCCGCACGGGAGCCGGAGCGCCCCACGGGTCTCGGCGACCCCAGCAAGATTCGAACTTGCGACACAAGGTTTAGGAAACCTCTGCTCTATCCCCTGAGCTATGGGGCCAAGATTCCGAGAGCTTTTTTCCGCCCCCGGACGCCTCCACCAGTGTACGGGAGCGCCGGCGGCGAAGGCGAAACGGAGCCCCTGACTAGGGGAGGGGGGAGGGTTGCCCGGGGTGGGGCGACCCGGCCGAGGGGCGGTCAAGTGCGTCCTCCCCTGTTAAGTGGACGAAGTCGATGTCCAGGAAACCCGAGCAGGGCCTTGCGTGTGAACCTGGATGGCGTAGTCTAGAGCCCAGAGAGCGACGCCAGGTAGTTGATGTCTCCTGGGGGTGGGTAGACGGCTTCATTGCCCTTCGACCGGCGTCGCTCTCTCTTGACCTTCGCAGGCGGTCGCGGGAGCTCCCCTCGTGCTTGATGCCCGCCCATCCCTCTTTATTTGATTCCTGTTCCTTTTTTCGAGGGACGCCTCCGTGCCGTTCGCGCTGTGACAGCGGGGTTCGACGGCGGGTCCCGTCGACCCGAGTCCGGCAAGGGGTCCGTATGCCCGGGTCCGGGGTGCCCTCCACGTCGTCGGCAGGGGGCGTCCCGAAGGGGCTCTCCGCGGGGGTGGCAGGGGAGGCGTCCGTCGCTAGCATGAGCGGCATGAGTGAAACCGCCCTCCACCGCGCCCAGGCCAAGATGCAGGCCCGCGGCGTCGCTCAGCCGGCCATCGACGTCTTCTCCTACTACGTACAACTCGCCGAGTCGGGCGAGACCGGGCTCATCCGTGAGTCCGACATCGATCCGCTCGTCGACCCACCGCGACTCGCCGACGTCACGGTCGACCCGGCGGACGCCAGCGCCGCCCTGCGGCAGACCGTCATCATCAAGCTCAACGGCGGACTCGGCACGTCGATGGGCCTCGACAAGGCGAAGACGCTGCTGCCGGTGCGCGAGGGGAAGAGCTTCCTCGACCTGCTCGTCGAGCAGGTGCAGTTCGCCCGCCGGGAGCACGGGGCCGCTCTGCCCCTCATCTTCATGGATAGCTTCCGCACCAGCGACGACACCCTCGAGCACCTCGCGCAGCACGAGGGCCTACCGGTGGACGGCCTGCCGCTGGACTTCCTGCAGAACTCCGAGCCGAAGCTGCTCGCGGATACGTTGGAGCCGGTCGCCTGGGACGCCGACCCCGAACTCGAGTGGTGCCCCCCGGGCCACGGGGACATCTACACGGCGCTGCTCACGTCCGGGCTGCTCGATCTGCTGCTCGACAAGGGGTTCCGGTACGCGAGCGTCACCAACGGCGACAACCTGGGTGCCGCGCCCGACGCGACGCTGGCCGGCTGGTTCGCCGGAACCGGCGCGCCGTTCGCGTCCGAGGTGTGCCTGCGGACGCCGAACGACCGCAAGGGCGGCCACCTCGCGGTGCGGAAGGCGGACGGCCAACTGATCCTCCGAGAGTCGGCGCAGACGGCGTCCGACGATCTGGACGCCTTCCAGGACATCGAGCGCCACTCCTACTTCAACACCAACAACCTGTGGCTCGATCTGCAGCAGTTGAAGGACATCATGGCCGAGCGCAAGGGGGTGCTGGGGCTTCCGCTCATCGTGAACCGCAAGACGGTCGACCCGGCGGACAAGGCGTCCCCGAAGGTCATCCAGCTCGAGACGGCGATGGGCGCCGCGATCGAGGTGTTCCCGGGCTCGCAGGCGATCGCCGTCGAGCGCGACCGGTTCCAGCCGGTCAAGACGACGAACGAGTTGCTGCTGCTGCGCTCCGACGTGTTCGACCTGCGCGACGACGGACGCCTCGTCGCGACCGCCGACCAGCCGCGGGTTTCGCTGGACGACCGCTACTACAAGCTCATCGGCGACTTCGAGCAGCGGGTGCGGGTCGTCCCGTCGCTGCGGCAGGCGCATTCGCTGACAGTCGAAGGCGACTGGACGTTCGACGCGGCCGTGACGGTCGTGGGCGACGGCGTCCTGAAGGACGAGGGGGAGGCCCGGTCGGTGCCGGAGGGCACCCTCGGGTAGGCGTACCCTCGGGTGCCGTGACCGACGCACCTTGGCATTCCACGCTCGCCTACGCCCTCGTGGGGGACTGGCTCGATCTCGGCGTGCAACCCGCGCCCGACATCGAGGCGCTCGTGGCCGAGCTGGGCGAGCGGGGCTGGGACGCCGCGGGCGTCCGGGCGCACGCGCTCGCTTGCCAGGCGAACGAGCGGCCGTGGCCGCATCTCGTGGACGCCGCCGCGCGCGCCGGCATGGGGGCGGCCCAGTGGTTCGCGGCCCTGGGGCGGGCGCGAGCCGCGCTCGGGGTGGACGTCCTCGTCGATCACGCACCCTCCCGGCGCACGAAGCTCACCGCCGACGAGCGGCGTCTGCTCAGTGAGGTCCCGCCGCACCACGTGCGCTGACCCGGGGTGTGGGGGCGTTTCTACCTGACGTTCTCCACACTGGAGTGTGGAGAACGTCAGGTAGAAACGCACACGCCACCCGCCATCCCGGGGCGGACACGTGAGTTGGGCACACAGAATCCCCGCCGCGCGAGGCGACGGGGATCCTGTGACGTGAAGCGCTCAGGCGCGCTTGGCGAGGAGGTCGCGGATCTCCACGAGGATGTCCTCGGTGGTCGGGGCCGCAACCTCGACAGCCTCGTCCTTCTTGAAGCGGGCCTGGATGGCCTGGTACGGGCGGACGATGCCGAAGTAGAGCACCGCAGCCACGATGACGAAGCTGAACAGCGCGGTCAGGAACGCGCCGATGTTGACGCCGCCGACGGCGACGGCGCTGAAGTTGGGCGTGCCGCCCAACTTGCCGATGAGATCCATGATGATGGCGGTGAAGCTCTTGACGACATCCGCGAACGCCGTGCCCATGATGAAGGCGACGGCCAGGTCGATGAGGTTGCCCTGCATCAGGAATTCTTTGAAGCCCTTGATCATGATTACCTTTCAAGCTGAAGCAGTGCCCCGGTGGTACGGGGGCTGTGGGGCTGCCGCACCCTTTTAGGCTAGGACAGCGTTTTAGCCTTCGCTACTCAAAAGCAGCCCGGCATCACTGTTTGATAACGGATTCAACCATTCACTTGAACGTGGAAGTGAACGCATGTATTGCGACACCTAGCGTGCAACCGGCGTCAGCGTACAGCGAAGGTGACCCCGCCATCCCCAGCGGCTGCGGCGAGTTGGGCGGCCACCGCCGGGGTGACCTCGACGAGCAGCACCCGCCGGTCGGACGCCAGCATGCCCTGGTCGGATGGCCCCGGCGTCGCCACCACCCGGACGTCGGTCGCCAGCACCCCCGCCGAGCCCGCCTTCGGCCCGATGATGTCGATGCGCGACCCGGGGGAGACGAGCCCGGCGAGGGCGGCGTCCGTCAGTGGTAGCGCGGCCACGACCATGCCGCGCCGGGCGAGCGACTGGCCCTGGGCCACGGACGCCTCCGTCACGACGCTCAGCCGCGCGAGCGGCCCGTTGATGGTGCGGCCGACCACCCCGGACGCCTCGGTGGCCGCCCCGGCCGGCACCGTTCCCGCCGGGAGAGAGACCTCCACGAGGTCGGCCTCGGCCAGCGTGGTGCCCCCGGGCAGGTCGCGGGCGGCCGCGACGACGACCGACGATTCCGGCAATGCCGGGCGCACGGCCATCAGCCCGCACAGCACGGCGAGCCCGGCCGCGAGGGCCGCGAGTGAGCGCCGGTGCCAACGGATGGTTCTGGTCAGGGCGTCGGTCAGCGCCCGCACGGGGGATCTCTTCATACCCCCACTATGGGTGCGCCGTGTCAGCCCTTGTCAGGAAGATTTGCGATGGGGACTGCCGTCGCGCAAGGTGCGCGAGCCGGCCCTCAGGCGGCCGAGGACGACTCCCCGGACGACTTGCCCGCGGACGCCCCGCCCGACCCGGACGCCGCCGGTGCGGCACTGGCCGTGCCCGACGCGGCGGACCCCGACCCTCCGGAGCCCGACCCCCCGGACCCCGAATCACTCGACGCCGACCCCTCACCCGAGGAGGCGTACTCGTGCGCCGGGGCGGCGGCGTTGACCTTGCCCTTCGTGCGGTTGTCCGTGGCGTAGAAGCCGGACCCCTTGAACACGATGCCCACCGGCGAGAACACCTTGCGTAGCGCCTCGTGCCCGCACGCGGGGCACCGCGTCAGCGGGTCGTCGGTGAAGTGCTGAAACTTCTCCAGCTCCTCCGAGCAATCGGCGCAGCGGTACTGATACGTGGGCATGGATGAGTCCTTCGTGGACGGGATGATTCCAGCATTCTAAACCGATCCGTGGGGGTGTCTATTCCGCTCCAGGGCCGGGCGCCGGCGGCCCCTCGGCGCGGCTCACCGACCGGCTCGATCGCCCTCAATCCCCGCCCGACGGCGGGTCTTGCGTCGCCGCGGCTTCGACGCCCGGGCACCTGATCGCCCGCTGCTCGGTCACGATCAGGTGCACCGGCACGTCCCACGCGTCGGCGGGCACCGCGTCCCGAACTTCGCGATCGTTCAGCAGGACGCCCACCGTCGCGCCCCGCGACCGGTGCGCGAGGGCCCGGTCGTACCAGCCGCCGCCCGTGCCGACGCGGCGCCCCGACGCATCGGCGGCGAGCGCCGAGCACCAGATGAGGTCGGCCTCGGCGAGCGCCTCGGCCGGGAGCGCCGGCCCCTCCGGCTCGGGGATGCCGCGCCAACCGCTCACCAGCGACGCCGGACCGGAATACCAGGCCCACCGCGGCGTCCGGAAGCCCGCCAACTTCGGCAGCAGCACCCGGACGCCCGCCGCGGCCAGGGCGTCCGCCAGCCCGAGCGTGTCGGGCTCGGGCGGCACCGACGCGTAGAGGGCGACCACTCGCGAGCCGCTGCAGCACCGCAGCGCGCGGGCCAGCCGGGCCGCGCGGGAGGCGTCCGGCAAGGGGAATCGTGCGCGTTCGGCGCGCACGTGCGACCGCAGGATGTTCTTGGCCTTCGCCACCCCCGGGTCGGGTGCCACCGCGGGGTCGGTCATCCGCTTATTCTAAGCGGCATGGGCCTTTTCTCCCGTAAGAAGCAGCCTCAGGACGCCGCGCCGGCGCCCGTCGCCGTGCCGGAGCCGGTGGAGTCCGGCCCGAGCAGCCGGACGCTCGACGAGGAGCGCACGTTCCTGCTCTCGAAGGTGCCGCCGCTGCGTCCGTTCGGCATGCCGGTGTTGGACGCCGGCGGCCTCACCCTGTGCGAAGACGTCGTCTCCGACCTCGACCTGCCGCCCGTCGCGATCGCGCACGTCGAGGGGTACGGCGTGAAGGCGTCCAACCTGGTGGGGGCGTCCGAGAAGCACGCCATCGACCTCCAGCTCATCGCGACCGTCGCGCCCGGCGACCACACGCCGCCGCCGCTGCCCGGCGGCGGCACGATCTTCCTCGAGGAGGGCGCGCCGGTCCCCGAGGGGGTGGACGCGATCGTCCCCGAGCCGGACGCCGAGGTGCGCGGCCGGCACGTCTTCTTCACGCGCGAGGCGGTGCGCGGCGCGCACCTGCACGACCGCGGCGCCGAGCTGCGGGACGGCGAACAACTGCTCGCGGCCGGCCAGGTGCTGAACCCGCGCTCGATCGCGCTGCTCGCCGAAGTGGGGCTCGACAAGGTGCTCGTCCGGCCGCGTCCGCGCATCGTGGTGTTCGGCGTCGACGCGACGCTGGTCTCGCCCGGGCTGCCGCTGACGTCGGGCACGCAGCGCTACGACTCGACGACGGGGCTGCTCGCGACGGCCGCGCGGTCGGACGGGGCGACGGTGTACCCCGTCGGCATGATCCCCGCGACGGCGGCCGCGGTGCGGCAGACGATCGTCGACCAGGGCATCCGGGCCGACCTGATCCTGATCGTGGGCGGTTCGGAGGAGGAGAACGAGCTGGTCACGGGCGTCCTGCGCGAGCTGGGGCACGTCGATGTCGCCGATGTGGCCGTCAACGACGGCAAGCGGGTCTGCTTCGGGCAGACCGGCGACGACGGCGTCCCGGTGCTGCTGCTGCCGGGTGGGGCGGTGAGCGCGTACGTCGCGTATCACGCGCTGGTGCGGCCGCTGATCGGACGCCTGAACGACTCCGACCCGAACCGCGTGCCCCGGCGGTGGGCGTCGCTGGAGGGTGGCGTGGAGTCGGCGTCGGAGACCGTCCGGTACGTGCCGGCGGTGCTGGAGGGCGACCGGGTGCGTCCGGTGTCGTCGGCGGGCCACGAGTTGGCCTTCGATCTGCACCGGGCGAACGTGCTGCTGGTGCTGCCGCGCGGGCGCGTCCGGCCGGGGTGGGACGTGGAGTGCCTCGTGCTGAACGACACCGCGGCCGTCGGTCCGAGCGGCGACCGGGCGAGGTGAGCCTGCGCGACCGCCTGTTCGGGGAGCGCACCTGGCCGGTCACGCTGCAGCACGGGCCGGTGGGCCTGCGGCCGGTGAAGGCGTCCGACGAGTGGGTGTGGAACGAGATCCGGACCCGCAACGCCGCCTGGACCGGCCCGTGGGATTCGACGCGGCCGCCCGAGGCCGGGCCGGGCGGCATGACGTTCAGCCAGATGGTCGCCCAGTTCACGGCGAACGCCCGCGCCGGACGCATGCTGCCCTGGTTCATCACCTACACCGCCGCTCCGGGGGCCGACCCGGCGCTGGCGGGCCAGATGACGATCTCGGGCATCACGTACGGCTCGGCGCGGTGGGCGCAGGCCGGCTACTGGGTCGACCAGCGGTGGGCGGGCCTCGGCATCGCCCCGACCGCCCTGGCGATGGCCGCCGACTACTGCTTCGGCGTCCTGCGGTTGCATCGGCTGGAGGTGGCGATCCGTCCGGAGAACGGGAAGAGCCTCCGCGTCGCGGAGAAGCTCGGCTTTCGGCGAGAGGGGCTGATCCCGCGCTACCTGCACGTGGACGGCGCCTGGCGCGATCACGTCATGTTCGCCTTGACGGCCGAAGAGATCGGCCCGGAGGGTTTGGTGGGACGCCTCGGCTGAGCCGGGCGTCCGGACCTCGACCGGGTAGTGGAGATGGTCTCGTCGGACGCGGGCGTGTCTGGACGCCGACCCTCAAGTGTCCCTTTAGGGTTTCGGGCATGGGGTTCACGGGACTGATCTTTGTGGTGATCGCGGCGGCTTGGCTCGTCTATCTGGTGCCCCTGTTCTTGAGCCGGCGCGAGAACGGCCTGCTCGACGAGGTCGAGCCCGGTGAACCGTTCACCGCGACGGTGACGATCGTCCGGCGGGGCAAGCAGCTCGACACCGCCGAGGCGGGCACGGCGGTCGTCTCGACGCCGCTGAACCGGCGGGCGGCGTTGAAGGAGTTGGACCTGATCGACGCGCGGGCGGCGTCCCGCAGGCGGGTCGTGCTGGCGGTGCTGCTCGTGGCGACGATCGGCGTGGGTGCGGCCGTCGGCATGGACAGCGCCCCGTGGTGGACGGTGCTCGTGCCCGTCGGGCTGATCGCCGCGTTCGTGGTGGTCGCGCGCGTCACCGTGAAGGCGATGCGCGCCGACCTGGCGCGCCGCGCGGAGGCGATCAAGGCGTCCCATGAGGTGCACGAGGAGACCGTCGGCATCAAGCAGTTGGACGACGCGTTTGCGGCGTTCGACGAGGCGTCCCTCGATCTGACCGCGCCGGTGGAGGTGACGGCGTCCCTGTGGGAGCCGGCGCCGATCACGTCGCCGACGTACGTCCAGAAGCCGCTGGCCCCGAGGACCGTGCGCACCATCGACCTGTCGGCGCCGGTGGGCGCGCAGCAGGGCGTCCCGGTGACGGCGGACGCCCCCGAAACCGTCGGGCTGCCGGTCGCCGACGAGCAGTCCGGACCGCGGGCCGTGGGGGAGTAGCCCGTTTTCGTTCTCCGGTGGCCGGGTGGTAGGATGAACTCCGCTGTTGAACACAGCTTGGGGCTATGGCGCAGTTGGTAGCGCGTCTCGTTCGCAATGAGAAGGTCAGGGGTTCGAATCCCCTTAGCTCCACCCAAA
>NZ_JBDHZL010000031.1:0-27145 GCF_039811905.1 Nigerium sp.
TGGTGGAGTACGCCGTCGCCGCCCGGCTGGTCACCGCGTCCGACCTCGAGCTCCTCCCGGACGCCTCCCGCGCCTAGCCGCGCGGGCGCGCGACGCGGTGGCGCCATCACAGGCAGAACCGCCGGTGACGTGGCAATCTAGTGCCATGACGGACATGAACGACGAGGTTGACGAGGTGGAGCAGGTCGAGGACGAGGGCGGCGAGGGCGGTCACCTCGACCAGCTGCAATCCGACGACACGCTGGTCGATCGCGGCGTGAGCGACGTCCTCGACGAGGGGTACATCGCGCCCGACAACTGGTCGCCCGGGCAGGGCTTCGGCAACACGGCCGAGGAGATGCGCCAGGGCGAGACGATCGAGCAGCGCGAGAAGCAGGAGCAGCCCGAGGTCGTGAAGGAACACGGCCCGTGGAACCCCGACGGGGAGGATCGTCAGGTCGGCAGCCAGCGCGCCGGGCGCCTCGTGGCGCCCGACCAGGGCGGCGGCGAAGACACCGAGTCCGAGAGCGTGGGGCGCGACGTCGGCATCGACGGGGGCGCGGCGTCCGCCGAGGAGGCCGCGATGCACATCTTCCACCCCGACGTGGATCCCGACGAGTGAGCCGGACGCCCGCCGCCCCGCCCACGCCGCCGTCCACGGCCCTCGCGCCCGCTCCGGCTCCGCCCGAGGAGGTCGCCGCCGGGAGCCTGCGCGGCCTCTACCCCGAGATCGAGCCGTACGCGTCCGGGATGCTCGACGTCGGTGACGGCCAGACCCTCTACTGGGAGGAGTGCGGCAACCCCGACGGCAAGCCCGCGGTCTTCGTGCACGGCGGCCCCGGCGGCGGCTGCACGCCGGCGTCCCGGCGGTTCTTCGACCCCGCGCGCTACCGCATCGTGCTCGTCGACCAGCGCAACTGCGGCCGCAGCCGGCCGTCGGCGTCCGACCCGGTCTGCGACCTGTCGGCCAACACGACCTGGCACCTGGTGGCCGACCTCGAACGCCTCCGCGAGGCGCGCGGCATCGAGCGCTGGCTGGTCTTCGGCGGCTCCTGGGGCAGCGCGCTCGCGCTCGCGTACGCCGAGCGGCACCCGGACGCCGTGAGCGAGCTGGTGCTCCGCGGCGTCTTCACGCTCCGCCGGAGCGAGCTCGACTGGTACTACAACGGCCCCGCCGGGCAGCTCGCGCCGGCGTGGCGCGAGCGCTTCCTGGAGCCGCTGGGCGGGGCGTCCTTCTCGGGGGACGCCATCGCCGCCTATCACGAGCTGCTGAGCAGCCCCGACCCGGCCGTCCACGGTCCGGCTGGCGTCGCCTGGACGACCTGGGAGGGCGCCACCTGCTCGCTGCGCTACGACGCCGAGCTGGTGGAGCACTACTCCGACCCCGCCTTCTCGCTGGCGTTCGCGCGCATCGAGAACCACTACTTCGTGCACGGGGGCTGGTTCCGCGAGGGGCAACTGCTCGCCGAGGTGGACGCCGTGCGGGCTATCCCGGCCGTGATCGTCCAGGGGTGCTACGACCTGGCGTGCCCGCCGGTGACCGCGTGGGACCTGCATCGCGCCTGGCCGGAGGCCGATTTCCGGCTGATGTTCGCCGGCCACTCGGCGTTCGAGCCGCAGATCACGCACGCCCTGATCGAGGCGACGGACGTGTTCGCCGCATGACCACGATTGCGTTCTTGCACGCCCATCCCGACGACGAGAGCTCGCAGACCGCCGGCACGATGGCGATGGCCGTCGACGCCGGCTACCGGGTGATCGTGATCTTCGCGACCGACGGCGACTTCGGCACGGCGGCGTCCGACCTGGCCGAGGGGGAGTCGGTCGCCGACCGCCGCCAGCGGGAGGCGACAGCGTCCGCCGCCGCGCTCGGGCTGCACGGCGTCCACTGGCTGGGCTACGCGGACTCGGGCATGACGGGCTGGCCGCAAAACGACGACCCGGCATGCCTCGCCCGCGCCCCGCTGGAGGAGGCGGCCCGGCGGGTCGCGGACGTCCTGGACGCCGAGGGCGCCGACGTCCTGGTCGGCTACGACTGGCACGGCAACTACGGGCATCCCGACCACGTCGCCGTGCACCGCATCGCCTACCGCGCCGCCGAGCTGGCCGCCCGGACGCCCCTGGTGCTGGAGGAGACGATGAACCGCGACGCGCTGCGCCGCCGCTACCAGGCGGCGCTCGCGGCCGGCGAAACCGAGGCCTGGGATCCCGACGCGCCCGCGGACGACGGCAACCCGGTCGGCAGCCCCGAGTCCGAGCTGAACTGGGCGGTCGACCTCGACGAGGCCTACCTCGCCCGCAAACGCGCCGCGATGACGGCCCACGCGAGCCAGACCAGCGACGTCGGCATGATGCTGCAGCTTCCGCCGGAGGTCTTCGCTGCCCAGTTCGGCGTCGAGTACTACCGGCAGGAGGGCAACACCGACCCGCTGCGGCACGCCTGGCCTTTCCCGCCGGCCTGACGGCTCAGCAGGTCAGCGGTCCCAGTCCGGGTCCCACGTGCGCCGGGCGTACAGGTACTCGCCGACGACGGCCGCCCCCAGCCCGTCGAGGTCGGGCGCGATCACGCGCCCGTCCACGCGCTCGGCGAGGTGGTCGAGGAACCGCGCGAGCCCCGGGTCGTCGCCCAGGCGGAAGAACGTCGTCTGGACGCCGCGGCGTCCGAGCTTGTCGAGCTCGGCCACGGTGAGGGCGAGCGTCCGGGGGTCGGGCGGCCAGTCGAACCAGGCGTCCCCGCCGGGCTCGAGGTGGGCGGTCGGCTCGCCGTCGGTGACGACGAGCAGCACCGGCTGCATGGTGGGGTGCTGCGCGAAGAACCGGGACGCCAGCAGCAGCGCGTGGTGCAGGTTCGTGCCCTGCTCGCGGACGGCCGCCAGCCCGGTGAGCTCGTCGATGCCGAGCGTCCGGGCGTGCAGGCCGAAGGCGACCAGGTCGAGCTGATCGCCGCGGAACCGGGTGCTGACCAGGTGATGCAGCGCCAAGGCGGTGCGCTTCATCGGCACCCAGCGCCCCTCGGCGGCCATCGAGAACGACGTGTCCACCAGCAGGGCGACCGCGGCCTGCGTCCGCGTCTCGGTCTCGGCGACCTCGACGTCGTCGATGCGCAGCCGGACGCCCGCCGCCGGGTCGCCCCCCTCGGACGCCGTCCGCAGGATCGCGTTCGTCATCGTCCGGGTCACGTCCCACGGCTGGGTGTCGCCGAACTCCCACGCCCGGGACGCCCCCGTCGCCTCGCCCGCCGCCCCGGCCAGCCGGGTGTCGCGGGCGCCCTGCCGCCCGGAGAGCTGGCGGGCGGCGTCCTTCAGCAGCGCCTTGCCGAGCTGCCGCATGGCCTGCGGGCTGAGCCGCAGATCGCCGTCGCTGCCGCGCCGCAGGTAGCCGCCGTCGCGGAGGGCGCGTTCGAGGTCGGCGAGCGTCCGGGCGGACGCCGCGGCATCGGGGCCGAGCTGGCGGGCGAGGGCGTCCAGGTCGACGTCGTCGAGGTGGGCTCCGCCGTAGCTCTGCGACAACTGCTCGGAGAGGGACTCCAGCTCGGCGACATCCTGCAGGACGCCGGTCCCGTCGCCCAGGCCCAGCCCCTCGTCGCCCGAGAACGACTGCGAGCCCGACCAGTCCTCGCCCGGACGCAGCGCCCGCAGGTTGCCGTCCAGCGCGCCGAGCGCCTCCATCAGCTCCGGCGACCCGAAGGCCTGCTGCGACAGCTCCATCAGCTCGCGCCGCTGCTCGGGCGTCATGGAGTTGAGCAGGCGCTGTCCCGCGGCGGCGCGTTGGGCGAGGGCGTCCACGAGCTCGTCGACGGTGCGCGGGTTCTCGGGGAAGAAGTCCCCGTGCCGGTCCATGAACCGCTCGAAGTCCTCCGGCGTGTCCTCGCCACGGCGGTGCTTGGCGAGCAGGTCGTTCAGGTCGCGGAGCATCTCCGAGATGGCCGCGCGGTCGGCGTCCGTGGCGCCCTCGAGGGCCTGCTTCATGCCGGCGAACCGCTGGTCGAGCAACTCCCGCCCGAGCAGGTCCTTGATCTTGTCGTAGCTCTGCCGGGCCTGAGGGGACTGCCAGTCGTACGTCCCGAGTTCGCTCACCGCGGCCGCCGTCGACGGCGGCAGGTTGCCGAGCCGGAACTCCCGGAAATCCCGGTCGGCGTCGTCCATCAGCGCGTCGCGCGCGAGTTGCTTGCGCTCGGCGAGCACGGCCTCGTCGAGCAGCTTCTTGACCTCGTCCATCGTCCCGTCGAGGCGGTGGCTGCGCAGCAACTCCGTGCGGCGGCGGTTGACGCGCTGGGCGAGGTCGTCGAGCCCGTCGCGGTTCCGGCCGCCGCGCCGCAGGTACTCGCGCAGCGCGCGCTCGGGGGAGTAGCCGGCCATGACGTCCTCCCCGATGGCCGCCAGCGCCTCCGAGAGGTCCACCGGCGGCGCGAGCGGGTCGGGGCCGTCGACGTAGCGGCCGTAGCGTGATCGGTGGGCCATGGCGTCCCTCCTTGTCATAGGGCCGGCGGACGCCGCGGCGCGTCGCCGCGGCCGCGCGCGTCGGCCGGTGGTTCAGCCGTAGATGGTCTCCCCGTCGCCGGTGTCCTTGGAGATCTTGCGGGCCAGGTACAGGCCCTCCAGCGCCAGCTCGATCGCGGAGGCGCGTCGCCCGTCGCCGTCGGCGTCGAACCGCGCGGCGATCTCGTCGTAGAGGCCGGACTCGCCGAGCGACGGCAGGCCGGTGAGGAACTCCAGCGCGGTCACCTGCTCGCCGGTGACGATCGTCGTCCGGCCGTCGAGCGCCTCGATGAGCGGGGCCATGTCGAGGCCGCGGAAGTGGACGCGGACCGTCTCCGCCTCCGCCGTCCGCAGCAGGTGGGTGAGGATGTCGCCCTTCCGGTCCTCCTCCCCGGACTCGAACTCGACCTTGCCCGAGAGCACCTCCACCGCGGCGTCCAGGTCGACGACGCGGGCGACGGCGTCCGGCTCACCCCGGACGGTCGCGCGATGCAGCGCGGCCGCCGCGACGGTCTCCGCGCCGGCGATCGAGAAGCGCGCGGAGACGCCGGAGCGCTGGTTGACGGCCGCGGACGTCCGCAGCGCGCGCGTGAAGCGGGCCAGGATCTCCAGCAGCGAGTCGGGCACCTCGGCGACCAGCGTCGCCTCCTGCCGGATCACAGCGATCTCGTCGGCCAGCTCCAGCGGGTAGTGGGTGCGGATCTCGGCGCCGAAGCGGTCCTTCAGCGGGGTGATGATGCGGCCGCGGTTCGTGTAGTCCTCCGGGTTCGCGGACGCCACGACCAGCACGTCGAGCGGCAGCCGCAGCAGGTAGCCGCGGATCTGGATGTCGCGCTCCTCCATCACGTTGAGCATCGCGACCTGGATGCGCTCGGCGAGGTCGGGCAGCTCGTTGATCGCGACGATGCCGCGATGGCTGCGGGGGATGAGGCCGAAGTGGATCGTCTCCGGGTCGCCGAGCCGGCGTCCCTCGGCGACGCGCATCGGGTCGACGTCGCCGATGAGGTCGGCCACCGACGTGTCGGGCGTGGCCAGCTTCTCGGCGTAGCGCTCGCTGCGGTGCCGCCACACGACGGGCAGGTCGTCGCCCTCGGCGGCGACGCGGGCGCGGGAGGCGTCCGTGATCGGCTCGAACGGGTGCTCGTTCAGCTCGGAGCCGGCGATCGCCGGGCTCCACTCGTCGAGCAGCCCCGGCAGCGTGCGCAGCAGGCGCGTCTTGCCCTGCCCGCGCTCGCCCAGCAGGACGACGTCGTGCCCGGCGATCAGGGCCCGCTCGAGCTGGGGGAGAACCGTCTTGTCGAAGCCGTGGATGCCCGGCCACGGGTTCTCGCCGTTCGCCAGCCTCGCGAGCAGGTTGTCGCGGATCTCCACGCGCAGGGGCTTGTAGGAATGGCCGGTCGCCTTGAGTTCGCCGGCCGTGCTGATCAGGGGGCGCTCGCTCACGCGCCCAAAATAACCCCCCGCGACAAGCGTCTCAGCCTCCGAAAGGGGGCCGGGCAGGGCCACCCTGCGCGGGAATAGGCGTGCGGGGGGCGCGGAGGCGTCCGCCGCGACGGTCACGACGGCGGACGCCTCCGGGCAGCGCCCCACCGGCGGGTACGCTCGGCCTCGATGACGACCGCGAAGCCCACGCTCGTGCTGCTCGTCCGGCACGGCGTCACGCCGACCACCGGCCAGGTGCTCCCCGGCCGGGCCCCCGGCCTGCACCTGTCCGACGCCGGGCGCGCCCAGGCGGAGAAGGCCGCCAAGCGCCTGGCGGCCCTGCCGCTGGCCGCGCTGTACACCTCTCCCCTCGAACGTGCCCGCGAGACCGCCGCCCCGACCGCGCAGCGGTCCGGGCTGGAGCCGATCGTCGACGAGGGCCTCCTCGAATGCGACTTCGGCGACTGGACCGGCGGCTCGCTCGCCGAGCTCGCGAAACTCCCCGAGTGGGACGCCGTGCAGAAGACCCCGTCGCAGTTCCGCTTCCCCGGCGGCGAGAGCTTCGCCGAGATGCAGGACCGCATCGTCGGCGCGCTCGCGCGGATCCGGGACGCCCACCCCGGCCAGGTCGTCGCCTGCTTCAGCCACGCCGACCCGATCAAGGCCGCCCTCGCCGACGCCCTCGCGACGCCGCTCGATGCGTTCCAACGCCTCTGGGTCGACCCGGCGTCCGTGTCGGCCATCGCCTACGCCGCCGACGGGACGGTCGGCGTCCTGAGGACGAACTCCACCGCCGGCACCCTGCGGGGCCTCCTTCCGCCGGACGCCGCCGGCCAGCCCGACGCCCAGCCGACGCCTGAGGCGTCCGAGGCGTCCGAGGCGTCCGCGTGAGGCGATCGTGAGCGCTGAACCGTTTCCGCGCGGCGACCTCGCCGACGAACTCGACCTGCTCGCGACCGGGCGCGTCGAGATCGTCGGGCGCATCCCGGGCAGCAGCAACGCGACGTTCGCGGTGCTGCTGACCGCCGGCCCCCGCGAGTGGTTCGCCGTCTACAAGCCCGAGGCGGGGGAGCGCCCCCTGTGGGACTTCGAACCCGGCCTCTACAAGCGCGAACGCGCCGCCTTCCTGCTGAGCGAGCACCTCGGCTGGGGCCTCGTGCCGCCGACGGTCGTCCGCGAGGACGCCCCCGTCGGCGTCGGCTCGCTGCAGTGGTACATCGAGGCGGACGCCGAGCACTACTTCACCCTGCGCGAGGGCGCCCCCGAGTCGGAGTCCGTGATGCGACGCGTCGCCCTCTTCGACTACGTGAGCAACAACACCGACCGCAAGTCGGGCCACGTCCTGCGGGACGCCGACGGGCGCGTTTGGGCGATCGACCACGGCCTGTGCTTCGCGGCCGAGTACAAGCTGCGGACCGTCATCTGGGACTTCGCCGGCCAACCGGTCCCCGGCGACCTCCTGGACGCCGTCGCCCCCCTCGCCGACGGCGTCCCCGACGAGCTGGCGGCCCTGCTCAGCGGGCGCGAGGTGCGCGCTCTGCGCCACCGCGTCCGCCGGCTGCTGGAGGAGCCGCTCTTCCCCGCCGACCTCACCGGCGGCTACGGCTACCCGTGGCCGCTGGTGTGACCGGACGCCTGCCCGGAAGCTCCGCGGGCCCCCCGGCGTTACACTGGGCGAGTCCATCGAGGAGGAACACCCTGACTACCACGAACACCCTTCCCGCAACGCGGCGGATCACGATGCCGGCGTCCATTCAGATGGTGAATGTGCTGGGCCCGCGTGACGAATTCCTCGACATCCTCGAGCGCGAGCTCGCCGCCGACATCCACGTGCGCGGCAACGAGGTCACCTTCACCGGCGAGGCCGCCGACGTCGCCCGCGCGGCGGACGTGCTGACGGAGCTGATCACGATCGTCCGCACGGGGCAGGGCCTCACGGCGGACGCCGTCGAGCGGGTCATCGGCATGACCGGCAACCCCGACGCGCCCCACCCGGCCGAGGTGCTCACCCAAGACATCCTGTCGAGCCGCGGCCGCACGATCCGGCCCAAGACGCTCAACCAGAAGCGCTACGTCGACGCCATCGACGCCCACACCGTCGTGTTCGGCATCGGCCCCGCGGGCACCGGCAAGACCTACCTGGCGATGGCGAAGGCCGTCCAGGCGCTGCAGGCCAAAGAGGTCAACCGCATCATCCTGACCCGCCCGGCGATCGAGGCGGGCGAGCGGCTCGGGTTCCTGCCCGGCACGCTCAGCGACAAGATCGACCCCTACCTGCGGCCGCTGTACGACGCGCTGCACGACATGGTGGACGCCGACTCGGTGCCGAAGCTGCTCACCGCCGGCACGATCGAGGTCGCCCCGCTGGCCTACATGCGCGGGCGCACGCTCAACGACGCGTTCATCATCCTCGACGAGGCGCAGAACACGTCGATGGAGCAGATGAAGATGTTCCTGACGCGGCTCGGCTTCAACAGCAAGATGGTCGTCACCGGCGACGTGACGCAGGTCGACCTGCCCGGCGGGCAGAAGTCGGGGCTGCGCGAGGTGCAGGGCATCCTCGACGGCGTGCCCGACATCGCGTTCTGCCAGCTCACCAACCACGACGTCGTCCGGCACCGCCTCGTCGGCCGCATCGTCGCCGCGTACGACCGCTACGAGGCCGGCGAGCCGGGCCGGCCGCACCGGGAGGGACGCCGATGATCGACCTGAACAACGAGTCGGGGGAGGCGGTCGACGAGCAGCGGCTCGTGCAGCTCGGCCGGTTCGCGCTCGACGAGCTGCGCATCCACCCGCAGTCGGAGCTCTCGATCCTGCTGGTCGACGAGCAGACCATGACCGACTACCACGTCCGGTTCATGGGGCTGCCCGGCCCGACCGACGTCCTGTCGTTCCCGATGGATGAGCTGCGGCCGCCGTCCGACGACGACGAGCCGCCCGAGGGGCTGCTGGGCGACATCGTCCTGTGCCCGAGGGTGACCGCCGCCCAGGCGGCCGAGAACGGCCGGACGCCGGAGGGTGAGGCCGACTACCTGCTCGTCCACGGCATCCTGCACCTGCTCGGCTTCGATCACGCCGAGGAAGGCGAGAAGAAGGTCATGTTCGACCTGAACGACCGCATCATCGCCGCCTGGGACGCCTCGCGCGCCTGAGCGCGCGGGCGGCGTCCTACTTGAACGCGATCTTCTCGGCGGTCGCGGCGATGGCGGCGCGCGACGGGTCGTTGCTGTTCGGCCCGGCGACGAACAGGACGTACCCGGGCCGCGCGGTGAGGTACTGGAGTTCGCCGGTGCCCTCGGCCTTGTCCTGCAGCGTGAGCACCACGGCGTCCTGCCCGCCGACCTTCGCGGGCTTCTGCGAGAGCACGTCCATGGTGCCGTCGGCCTTGGCGTCGGCCACGTACTGCTTGACGAACGACGCCAGCTCGGGGTGGTCCGCCTTCACGGTGTAGACGGTCACGGTGGAGCCCTCGTCGTCCTGGAAGTACGCCTGCAGCGTCGCGTCCTGATCGAAGGACGCGGCGTTCTCCTGCGTCCGGTCGGCGTAGCCGTCCGGCCCGGTCACGCTGAACCCCTCCCGGTCGAGCGTCGCGCCCGGACCGTTCGTGGGCGTCGCCTCGGACGCGGCGGCGGCCGTCGGAGCCGGGGTCGAGGGGGTGGCGGCCGAGCAGCCGGCGAGCGTCAGGACGCAGCCGGCGGCGGCGAGAGTGAAGAGCAGTCGGGACACGCCTCCACGCTATTGCCCCGGCCGGGGCAACAGCGGAGGCGTCCGGGGCGTGTCGTCAGCGGCGCACCAAGGTGAGGCCCTGCAACACGCGCGTGAACACGTCGCGGTCCAGCGGGCGTCCCTCTGCCATGTGCATCGCGGTGTAGAGGCGCCCGTTGGCGACCCACAGGTAATGCTCCGACTTCAGCTCGCCCTCGGCGCACGTCACCCCGGACGCCTTCTGCCCGGCGATCGTCCGGTCGGGTGCCTTCGCGCCGGACGGGCAGCCGCCGAGCAGCAACTCCTCGAGGGCCGCGGTGGCGTCGGCCGGCTTCTTGCCGGTGGCCTTGGACGCCTCGACGCGCACGATGTCCAGGTTGCCGTCGGAGCCCTTCTCGATCTGGGCGCGCCACTGGGACGCCGTGTCGCGCTGCGCGGTGTTCTCGCGCCAGTTCGGCGGGACGACCAGGCGGAACGCCGGGCGCGCGACCGCCTTCGCGGCCGCCGGCGTGGTGGGCTTCGCGGTGGGGGACGCCGCCGTCCCGGTCGGCGTCGGGGTCGCGGTGGTCGTCGCGGGGGCGGTCGGGGTCTGCTCGGTCGGCGTGGTCGCCGGCATGGAGGGAGCCGCGGACGCCGTCGGCGACGCGTCCGTGGTGGGCGCCGACGTGGGGGTGGCGGTGGACGTCGCCTGGCACGCGGCCAGCAGCGGGAGGACGAGGGCCGCGAGAGCTAGTCGTGAACGCATGTCAGCAATGTAAGCGACACCGCGTCCGGAGTTGCGGCGGCGCTCCGGGCGCTCGACACCGCCCACGGGTGGAGGCTGCGTGGAGGCTGTCGGCTCCGACCCCTAGACTGGGCGGCATTGATCGCCGTCCCGAAAGCTGTGGATGATCCTGACAGAAGAGAACTGGGTCCAACTGGCCGTCGCCGTCGTGTGCCTGATCATCGGTGGGTTCCTGACGGCCGCCGAGGCCGCGCTCGCGTCGTTCAGCAAGTCGCGGGCTGAGGGGCTCGTGAAAGAGGGGGCGCGCGGGGCCGACAAGCTGCTGCTGATCGTGCAGGATCCGGCGCCCACGCTGAACTCGGCGATGCTCCTGCGCGTGCTCGCCGAGGTGAGCGCGATCGTGCTGACCGCCCTCGTGGTGTTCGAGCACGTCGCGCAAGACGCGCAGAGGCTCGCCCTCACCATCGGCATCATGATGGTCGCCTCCTTCATCCTGCTCGGGGTCTCCCCGCGCACGCTCGGCCGGCAGAAGGCCGACGTGATCGCGCTGCGGGCGGCCGGGCCGTTGTCCCTGCTGACGACGGTGTTCGGGCCGATCAGCAAGCTGCTGATCCTCATCGGCAACGCGCTCACCCCGGGCCGCGGGTTCACCGACGGGCCGTTCACGTCGGAGGCCGACCTGCGCGAGATGGTCGACATGGCGGAGGCGTCCGACCTGATCGAGGCGCGCGAGCGCAAGATGATCCATTCGGTGTTCGACCTCGGCGACACGATCGTGAAAGAGGTCATGGTGCCGCGCACCGAGATGGTCTACATCGAGGCCGGCAAGACCCTGCGGCAAGGGCTGTCGCTCGCGCTGCGCTCGGGCTTCAGCCGCATCCCCGTGATCGGGGAGGATGTGGACGATGTGCTCGGCATCCTCTACCTCAAAGACGTGATCCGCCGCAGCTACGACAACCCCCGGAGCCAGTCCGACGAGCAGGTCGAGTCGCTCATGCGCAAGCCGACCTTCTGCCCCGATTCGAAGCCGGTGGACGCGCTGCTGCGCGAGATGCAGCTCACCCACAGCCACGTGGTCATCGTCGTCGACGAGTTCGGCGGCACCGCCGGCCTCGCGACGATCGAAGACATTCTGGAGGAGATCGTGGGCGAGATCGTCGACGAGTACGACTCCGAGATCGCGCCCGCCACCGAGCTGGCCGACGGGCGGTTCCGGGTGAGTTCCCGCCTGCCCGTCGACGACCTCGGCGAGCTGTTCGGGCTCGACGTCGACGACGAAGACGTCGACACCGTGCTCGGCCTCATGGCGAAGCTGCTCAACAAGATCCCGATCCCCGGATCCGTCGTGGAGTGGGAGGGCCTCGAGCTCGTCGCCGAGCGGGCGTCCGGACGGCGGCACTCGATCCAGACCGTGCTCGCCGGCCGCATCACCGACGACGACCACCCGGCCGACGCCGGGGTGGACGCGACGGTCGAGCTGGCCGCCGAGTCGGGGGCCAAGGCGTTCGGCAAGGGCGGTCTGAGCAGGCCGGTCGCCGCCGACGCCGCGTCCGAGAAGGCGGGGGAGCGATGAGCGCCGTGCCGCCGCCGGCCTCCCCGGCGTCCCCGAGCTTCCCCGAGGGTTTCCGCTCGGGCTTCGCGTGCTTCGTCGGCCGCCCGAACGCGGGCAAGTCGACGCTGACGAACGCGATCGTGGGGCAGAAGATCGCCATCACGTCGAGCAAGCCGCAGACCACGCGGCACGTCATCCGGGGCGTCCTGAGCAGGCCGGACGCCCAGCTCATCCTCGTCGACACGCCCGGCCTGCACCGGCCGCGGACGCTGCTGGGCGAGCGACTGAACGACCTGGTCCACGAGACGTGGGCCGAGGTGGACGTCATCGGCGTCTGCCTGCCCGCGAGCCAGCGGATCGGGCCGGGGGACACGTACCTCGTCCGCGAGATCGCGGAGCTGCCGCGGCGTCCGAAGCTGATCGCGCTGGCGACCAAGTCCGACCTGGTGAGCCCGGTGCGGATGGCCGAGCACCTCGTGCGCATCCAGAAGATGGAGGAGGAGCTGGGGATCCGCTGGGAGGCGATGATCCCGGTGTCGGCGGTCGCCGGCGACCAGGTCGACGACGTGACCGACGAGATCGTGAAGCTGCTGCCCGAGGGGCCACCCCTGTACCCCGAGGACGCGCTGACCGACGAGTCCGACGAGACGCGGGTCGCCGAGCTGATCCGCGAGGCGGCGCTGGAGGGCGTCCGCGACGAGCTGCCGCACTCGATCGCCGTCGTCATCGACGAGATGGGGCTGCGCGAGGGGCGTCCGGAGAACAAGCCGCTCATGGACATTTACGCGTCGATCGTCGTCGAGCGCGACTCGCAGAAGGGCATCATCATCGGCCACAAGGGCGCGCGCCTGCGGGAGGTCGGGGCGGACGCCCGCGCGCAGATCAACGCGCTGCTCGGCATGCCGAGCTACCTGTCGCTCAAGGTGAAGGTGATGAAGGACTGGCAGCGCGACCCCAAGCAACTCAACCGGCTGGGGTTCTGAGTGGGAACGGCGCTCTCACTGACGGTCGGCGTCCTGGTGGTGCTCGGCATCACGGCCTTCACCGCCTACTTCGTGGCGCAGGAGTTCGCCTACGTCGCGGTCGACCGCTCCCAACTCGGGGGGCGGGCGTCCGGCGGCGACGAGCGGGCGGCGAAGACGCTGGAGATCACGCGTCGGACGTCCTTTCTGCTGTCGGGGGCGCAACTGGGCATCACGGTGACGGGGCTGCTCGTGGGGTACGTCGCGGAGCCGCTGATCGGCGAATCGCTCGCGGCTCTCGTGGGCGGGGAGAACCCGACCGCGGTCGCCATGACCGCGGGCGCCGCCGTCGCGCTGCTGTTCTCGACGCTGGTGCAGATGCTGTTCGGCGAACTGCTGCCGAAGAACTACGCCATCGCGCGGTCGGCCGAGGTCGCCGACGCGCTGACGCCGTCGACGGGGCTCTACCTCAAGATCTTCGGGCCCCTGATCTGGGTCTTCGACAAGGCCGCGGAGCTGCTGCTGCGCTCGTTGCGGATCGAGCCGGTGCACGACGTGGAGAGCGCCGCCTCGGCCACCGACCTGGAACGGGTCGTGGCGTCGTCGAGGGCGGGCGGCACGCTGCCGCCGGAGCTCTCGCTCATCCTCGACCGCGTGATCGACTTCCCGCGGCGCAACGCGGGGCATGCGATGATCCCGCGCGTGGACGTCGGCGTCCTGCGGGAGGGCGACACGGTGGCCGAGGCGCGCACCCTCATGGCCACCGGGCACACGCGCTACCCGGTGCTCGACGCGGACGAACGCGTCGTCGGCGTCGCGCACCTGCTGGACGTGCTCGAGGCCGAAGAGCCGGAGGCGTCCGTCGCCACAGTCGCGCGCGCGGGGCTGATCCTGCCCGCGACGGTGAGCCTGCCGGAGGCGTCCGCGCGGTTGCAGAGCGACGGGGAGGATCTGGCCTGCGTCGTCGACGAGTACGGCAGCCTCATCGGCATCGTGACGCGGGAGGATCTCGTCGAGGAGATCGTCGGCGAGCTGTTCGACGAGCACGACCCCGAGGGGGACCTCGCCCAGCCCGTGGGCGCCGACGGCGCCTGGGAGATGGCGGGCGCCGTCCACGTGGACGAGGTCGAGCGCATCATCGGGCTCGACCTGCCCAAGGGCGACTACCAGACGATCGCCGGCCTGGTCATCAAGGAGTTCGGGGACCTGCCGGGCGTGGGCGACACCGTCGACGTGCTGATCGAGCCGGACGCCGCCGCCCTCGCCCTCGACGAGGACGCCCCCGCGCGGCTGGTCCGGATCGAGGTCCTGGAGATCGGGCGGCACGTGCCGGGCCGGGTGCGGCTGACGCTGCCCGAACCGCCAGGGGAGGACGGGACGCCCGAGGCCCGGCCCGCGGCAGGGGAGGCGTCGTGATCGCGCTCGAGTCAGGGCCGGGCGGCTGGGCCGTCGTCGGGTGGACGGTGGTCATCGTCGGGCTCAGCGCCTTCTTCGTCGCGACCGAGTTCGCGCTCATGGCCGCCAAGCCGCACCGGCTCGAACAGCGGGCGGGGTCGGCGGCCGGCCGGGCGGCGATCAAGAACTCCGCGGAGCTGACGCTGCTGCTCGCCGGGTCGCAGTTGGGCATCACGATCTGCACGCTGGCGCTGGGCGCCGTGACGAAGCCGGCCGTGCATCACGCGCTGATGCCGCTGCTGGCCTTCACCGGGCTCCCCGAGGCGGCGGCCGACGTCGTCGCGTTCGTGCTGGCACTCCTGCTCGTGACCTTCCTGCACCTCGTGGTCGGGGAGATGGCGCCGAAGTCGTGGGCGATCGCGCACCCGGAGGACTCGTCGGTGCTGCTCGCCCTGCCGATGCGCGCGTTCATGTGGCTGGCGCGGCCCCTGCTCGTCGGCATGAACGCGGCCGCCAACTGGCTGGTGCGCCGCGCCGGGGCCGAGCCGGTGGACGACCGCGCCGAGCGTCAGGACCCCTCGGGGCTCCGCGCGCTCATCGAGCATTCGGCGAACATCGGCGCGCTGGACGCCTACTACCGCGAGCCCCTCACGCAGGTGCTCGTGCTGCGCGAGCGGACGGCCGGCGACATGGTTCCCCCGGAGCAGGAGGTCGCGGCGGTCGGGCTGGACGCGACGCTCGCCGACGTCCAGCAGACCACCCGGCGCACCCGCCACCTGCGGGTGCTGGTGCGCGACGGTGACCGCACCGAGGGCGTCGTGCACGTGCGCGACACCCTCGCCGCCGACGACCTGAGCCGCCCGGCGCTGGAGGTGGCCCGCGACCCGGTCCGCGTCGCGGCGGACGCCCCGCTGACCACCGCGCTGGCGCGCCTGTCCCAGGCGCACGCCCAGCTCGCCATCGTGACCGACGGCGGACGGGAGGTCGGCGTCCTCAGCCTGGAGGACGTGTTGCCCGGCCTGATGCCCTCCGCGTTCGTCGGCGCTCCCGACGGCGGGACGCCGCGCGGCTGACGCGCGGTGGGCACGCCGCGGCCGCGGCGCGCCGCGGGAGGAGAATGTCCTAGTGAAACACTCCCGGCCCGATATCGACGCCCGTCGCGCGCGGCTGTTCGTCACCAGCTTCCTGCGGCAGGGCTGGCTGCGCGTCCGCGGCTCGTTCGTCCCGATCCTGCAGTCGGCGGTCGGCGCCGCGCTGGCGTGGTTCATCGCGCACGACCTGTTGGGGCGTCCCGACCCGATGTTCGCCCCGATCGCCACGTGGGTGTGCCTGGGGTTCAAGCTCGACCGGGTTCCGCGCAAGGTCGCCGAGCTGGGCGCGGGAGCGACGCTCGGCGTCCTGGTCGGGGAGGCGTTCACGCTGGTGTTTCAGGCGGGCGCCTGGCAGATCTTCGTCGTGCTGGTCGTGTCGGCGCTGCTCGGACGGTTCTTGGACCGCGGAGACCTGTTCACGATCCAGTCGGGGGTGAACGGCATCGTGGTGCTCGCCATGACGGTGTACGCGGCGACGGCGTCCGGGGGGACGACGACGCCGGCGGGCCGCGGGAGCGACGCGCTCGTCGGGTCGCTCGTCGCCTTCGTGTTCGCCGTGCTGATGCCGCGGCACCCCACCGAACGCCCGCGGCGCTACGCCGCGAACGCGCTCACCGAGTTCGCCCGGACGCTCGAGATGCTGGCCCACGGGCTGAAGACCGCCGACGTCGAGGAGATCCAGGAGGCCGCCCTAGCCCACCGCTCCTTGCGCCGCGTCATGGACACCTGGGAGCAGACGCTCGTCACCGCCCGCGAGGTGGTGAACCTGAACCCGACGCTGCGGCGCGAGCGTCCGGTCACGCGCGAACTCGACCGGCTCTACCGGCTCGCGCGCCGCGCCGACCGGAGCGCGATGATGCTGAACCGCCAGTCGCTCGGCATGTCGGAGGAGGTCGGGCGCATCCCGGTGCTCGGCGGGCTGATCGCCGACACGGCGGTCGCCATGCGCGCGATCGTGGACGCCGTCCGCGCCTGGGAACGGCCGACCCGTGCCCAGGAACTGCTGAAGGACGTCGCCCGCCGCTCCGACCCGACGCTGATGACCCACCGGGAGGGGTGGCGCCCGGTGGCCCTCATGTCGCTGCAGCGGGCGCTGGTCGTCGACCTGCTGCAGATGACCGGCCTCTCGCGCGCCCAGGCGCGCGCCCTGCTGCCGGAGAGCCAGGGGCGTCCCTTCGCCGTGGACGCCCCCATCCCGCCCGACCGCAGCGACGACGCGACGTCGATCCTGTGGGGCGTCCGGATGTATCCCAAGCCGGACGCCGAGCGCTGAACGGCCGGCGGCCGCGCCCCGGGCGTGGCGGTGGGGAGTCACTCCATGAGGTCGGGCAGGTCGTACGGCCAGCCGGTGTAGCACTCGGCGAGGTAACTTCATGGAGTCCTCGGAGGAGACCACCGACAGCAGCTCGCCGATCTGGCGCTTCACGACGAACGGGTTGTCGTCGGCGGGGGTGTGCAGCATCTGGGTCATCCAGTAGCTGAAGTTCTGCGACTTCCAGATGCGCTGCGCGGCACGTGCGCCGTAGGTGTCCAGGTCGGCGCGCGACCCGGTCTTGGCCCACGTGACGAGCGCGGGGGCGAGCAGGGCGACGTCGCCGAAGGCCAGGTTCAGCCCCTTGGCGCCCGTCGGCGGGACGGTGTGGGCGGCGTCCCCGGCGAGGAACAGGTTGCCGTGCTGCATGGGCTCCTGGACGAACGAGCGGAACTGCAGCACGACCTTGTCGAAGATCGGGCCGCGCTTGAGCTTGAAGCCGTCCGGGCCCTCGAGGATCGAGTCGAGGTGGTCCCAGATCCGCTCGTCGGACCAGGCGTTGACGTCCTCGTCGGCGTCGCACTGGAAGTACATGCGCTGCACCGTGGGCGTCCGCTGGCTGATAAGGGCGAATCCGCGCGGCGAATGGCAGTAGATGAGCTCGTCGGAGCTGAACGGAGCCTCGGCGAGGATGCCGAACCACGCGAACGGGTAGCGCATCGTGTGCTTGACGCGGCCGGGGATCAGGTCGCGGCAGCGGCTGCGCGAGCCGTCGGCCCCGACGACGACCTCGCACCGGACCTGCTGGGCGACGCCGTCGGCGTCGGTGAAGCTGATCGTCGGGGAGTCGGTGGCGATGTCGAGCACCTCGGTGTCCGTGACGCCGAACCGGACGTCGCCGCCGTCGCGGCGCCGGGCGGCGGCCAGGTCGAGGAACACGTCGTTCTGCGGGTACAGCCACACCGTCTGCCCGACCAGCTTCTTGAAGTCGATGTGGTGGTTCTCCCCGTTGAAGCGCAGGTAGAGCCCGCTGCGCTCGTACCCCTCGTCGAGGATGCGCCCGTCGACGCCGGTGTCGGTGAGCATCCGGACGCTGCCGGCCTCCAGGATCCCGGCCCGGTGCGTCCGGGCGATGAGGTCGTGGTCGCGGTTGTCGATGACGACGTTGTCGACGCCCTCGCGCGCCAGCAGGTGGCTGAGCATGAGTCCGGCAGGGCCGCCGCCGACGATGCCGACGCGGGTGGTGGTGATCTGTCTGTCCATGGGGTCCTCCTTGTCCCTGGGGCGTTGCGGTGCTTGATGCGGCTGGAAAGTCACGGGGTGCGGAACGCGTGCTCCGCCTTGATGCCGGACGCCTCGGCCGAGGCCAGGAAGGCGATCAGCTCGGCGGCCTGCCGGGGGCTTCCGGACGCCGTGGCGACCGCCGCGGTGAACACGGTCTCGATCGCGCAGTCGTCGGGGAGGACGCCGAGGATCCGGACGCCGGGCTGGCCGACGAGCTCGCTGAGTTGCTGGAAGCCGAGGTCGACCTCGGCGGCGGCCAGCGAGGCGGCCACCGGGACGCCGGGGCGGGCCTGGACGAGCCGGTCACTCTGCTCGTCGCTCAACCCCCAGCCCTCGATCATGCGGACCAGGGCGGTGCCGCTCGGGCCCGTCGAGTAGCCGATGCGGGAGGCCGCGCGCAGGGCAGCGCGCAGCTCGGACGCGTGGGCGAATGCCGGGCCCGGCGGCGGCGTCGCGCCGTCCGCGGCGTCGTCGCCGGCAGGGACGGCCGCGGCGACCTGGGACAGCACGAGCGGCGTCCGGGTGGCCGGGTCGACGTGGCCGTCGTCGGCCAGCCGGTCGATCGCCCCGGAGGCGAGCACGACGACGTCGAGCGCCTCACCCGCCGCGACGCGATCGGCGGCGAGCACTCCGCCGACCGACTCGAAGGCGATGGTCGGCGCGCCGGCGGACGCGGCGGCGTCCGCGAGGGCGGCCAGGACGCCCTTGGTGGCCATGGACGAGATGCCGGAGAGTGTCACGCGTCCTCCTCGAAGGTGTCGGCGTCCACCTCGCGCGACTGGGCGGCGCTGTAGCGCGGCCCGACGACGGTGGCGTGGTTGACGAGGGCGTCCGCGCGGGCGAGGACGTCGTCGGAGAGCGTGAGGTGGACGGCCGCGAGGTTCTCGTCGAGATGGTCGGGGTCGGTTGTCCCCGGGATCGGGACGACCCGTTCGCCGCGGCTCAGCAGCCACGCCAGCGCGAGTTGCCCCGGCTTGCAGCCGGCCTCGGCGGCTAGGGCCGTCCACGCCGGCAGCAGCGCGGCGTTGCCGGGCCAGTGGTCGGGCTGGAAGCGCGGCATGCCGCGGCGCAGGTCGCCGGACTCGAACGCCTGCGGGTCCGGCAGGGCCCCCGTCAGGAACCCGCGGGCGAGTGGGCTGAACGGGACGAGCGCGACGCCCGTCTGCTCGCAGGCCTCGACGAGGCCCAGTTCGGGGTTGCGGGTCCACAGTGAGTACTCGTTCTGGACGGCCGCGATCTCGGCGATTTGCTGCGCCTCGCGCAGCCGGGTCGTCGAGACCTCCGACAGGCCGATGGCGCGGATCTTGCCGGCCCCCATGAGGTCGACGAGCCCGCCGACGCTCTCGGCGATCGGCACCGTCTTGTCCCAGCGGTGCAGGTAGTACAGGTCGATGACGTCCACCCCAGGCGCCGCAGCGAGGCGTCGCAGTGCGCCCGCAGCGTCTCGGGGCGTCCGTCGATCGTCTTGACGCCGTCCACCAGCCCCATCCCGCCCTTGGACGCGACGACGACCTCGCCGCGCCGCCCGGCGATGGCCCGGCCGACGAGCTCCTCGTTGCGGCCGGCCCCGTACAGGGCGGCCGTGTCGAGGAACGTGACGCCGGCGTCCAACGCCTGCCGGATCAGCGCGACACCGTCCTCGGGCGACGGCGGGACGCCGTAGCCGTAGCTCAGCGGCATGCAGCCGAGGCCGAGCGCGCTGACCGTCAGCGGGCCGATGGTGCGGGTGGGCAGCGTGCTCATCGGCCGAGCTGCTCCTCGAGCTGGCCGAGCACCCGGTAGCAGTCGATGACGCGGCGGAACGACGAGTTCGGCTCGCGCCCTCCCGGATCGCGGCGACGAACTCGCGGTCCTGCAGCTCGATGCCGTTCATGCTGACGTCGACGTGCGAGACGTCGATCGGCTCCTCCTTGCCGTTCACGAGGTCGTCGTAGCGGGCGATGTAGGTGCCGGTGTCGCCGATGTAGCGGAAGAACGTGCCCAGCGGGCCGTCGTTGTTGAACGACAGGGACAGGGTGCAGATCGCCCCCGACTCGCTCTTGAGCTGGATGGACATGTCCATCGCGATGCCGAGCTCGGGGTTGATCGGCCCCTGCAGCGCGTTCGCCTCGACGATCGGCCCCGCCTGGTAGGCGAACAGGTCGACGGTGTGCGCGGCGTGGTGCCACAGCAGGTGGTCGGTCCACGTGCGCGGCTCGCCCTTGGCGTTGATGTTCTTGCGGCGGAAGAAGTACGTCTGCACGTCCATCTGCTGCACGTTGAACTCGCCGTCGGTGATCTTGTGGTGGACCCACTGGTGCGACGGGTTGAACCGGCGCGTGTGCCCGACCATCGCGACCTTCCCGGACGCCTCGGCCGCGGCCAGCGCGGCCTCGGCATCGGCATCGGCCAACGAGTCGGCCAACGGGATCTCGACCTGCACGTGCTTGCCGGCGGCCAGGACGGCCTGCGCCTGCTCGGCGTGGACCGGGGTGGGCGTCGCGAGGATCACGGCGTCCACGTCGTCGCGCTCGAGCACCGGCTCGAGGCCGACGACCGCGGTCGGGACGCCGTACTTGTCGGCCACCTCCTGCGTGCTCTCGAGCTTGGTTCCGCTGACGACGGTCACCTCGGCGTCGTCGATCTGGGCGAGGCCGTCCAGGTGCTTCAGGCCGAAGGCGCCGGAGGCGCCGACGACGGCTACGCGGACTTTCGTGTCGCTCATGGTGTTCCTCTCTGTGGGGGTCTGGTTCGCGGGTTGCTTACGCATGATGCCGCGACGAGCGCTGGTTGTTGAGCACCAGGTGGCCGACGGCGGTGTTGGAGGCGGGCACGTGGTAGAAGCGGTGGTTGACCTCGGGTGGTTCGCCGCCGAACTGGTCGTCCATGTGTCAAAGGTGACGTCTTCAGCGGCGAGCAACTGTCCCTGGAGATGCACAAGGTCCGTATTATCCAAAAGCTCAACCTCCTGCCCATCGAGCAGCGCAGGCACGCCATGATCGAGGCGGGGTTCAACACGTTCCTGCTGCAGAACGCGGATGTGTTCCTCGACATGCTCACCGACTCGGGCGTGAACGCTATGAGCGACCGGCAGCAGGCGGCGATGCTCATCGCCGACGACGCCTACGCCGGCAGCGCGACGTTCTCCCGGTTGGCGTCAAGCTCACCGAGATCTTCGGCACCGAGTACTTCCTGCCCGCCCACCAGGGGCGCGCGGCCGAGCACATCCTCGCGCAGGCGTTCGTGAAGCCGGGACAGATCGTCCCCATGAACTACCACTTCACGACGTCCAAGGCCCACGTGACCGCGAAGGACGCCGAGGTCGTCGAGCTGATCCGTCCCGAGGGGCTGAAGGTGACCAGCGACGAGCACTTCAAGGGCAACTTCGACGTGGACGCCCTCCGTGCGCTCATCGCCGAGCGCGGCGCCGACGCGCTCAGCTACGTCCGGATCGAGGCCGGCACGAACCTGATCGGCGGGCAGCCGCTGTCGCTGGCGAACATCCGCGAGGCGACCGCGGTCTGCCGCGAGCACGGCATCATGTCGGTGCTGGACGCCTCCCTCCTCGCCGACAACCTGTACTTCATCAAGACCCGCGAGGAGGGCTGCCGCGAGATGTCGATCGCGGAGATCACCCGCGCGATCGCCGACTGCTTCGACGTCATCCACTTCTCGGCGCGCAAGCTCGGGTTCGGACGCGGCGGCGGCATCTGCGTCCGGGATCGCGGCCTGTACGAGCAGATGCGCGGGCTGATCCCCATGTATGAGGGCTTCCTAACGTACGGCGGCGTGTCCGTGCGCGAGATGGAGGCGATCACGGTCGGCCTCGACGAGACCATGGACGAGGACATGATCAACCAGGGTCCCCAGTTCATCGCTCACATGGTGTCCGAGCTCGATGCGCGTGGCATCCCGGTGATCACGCCCGCCGGCGGCCTGGGCGCGCACCTGGACGCCATGCGCTTCCTCGACCACCTGCCGCAGGAGCGGTACCCGGCGGGGGCGCTGGCGTCCGCGCTGTACATCGCGTCCGGCGTCCGGGGAATGGAGCGCGGCACGCTCAGCGAGCAGCGCGCGCCCGACGGCACCGAGCCGATGGCCGACATGGAACTCGTCCGGCTGGCCCTGCCGCGCCGCGTGTTCACGCTCAGCCAGGTGAACTACGCCATCGACCGCATCAGTTGGCCGCACGCCCACCGCCGCATGATCGGCGGCCTGCGGTTCATCGAAGAGCCCGAGATCCTGCGGTTCTTCTACGGACGCCTCGAGCCGATCGGCGGTTGGGTCGACGACCTCGTCGCCCAGTTCCGGGCGGACTTCGGCGCCAGCCTCTGAGCAGGACGCCGGACGCGTGCTCCCGGTCGCTGTTGTTTGCTCACGAGGTGTGAGCAAACAACACGGCCGGGGGCGCCGGCAACCGACGCCCGCGGCGTCCGTTGGGCGGGTGGATCTCAGAAACCGGACGAAACGACCCCGCCGGGCACCGGAACGTGTGTTAGCGTCTCCGCCATGGCATGGGTGAACCTGCTCCTTGGTTGCCGCAGCGAGGCCTAGTTCCGTCAGGCTTCCCCGCTGCGGAGTCTCGTCGCGCCTGGCATCTGAAACCCCCACTCCAGATTGACCGAGGATAGAGCCATGACCATCACCACCCAGAACTTCGGCACGCGCCCGCAGATCGGCGCCCCGCGGCAGCAGCCCAGCGGGATGCCGTTCGACCGCTACGTTCCGTTCCAGCCGATCGACCTGCCCGACCGCACCTGGCCGAACAACAAGATCACGCACGCGCCGCGGTGGCTGTCCACCGACCTGCGCGACGGCAATCAGGCCCTGATCGACCCGATGACCCCGGCGCGCAAGCTGCGCATGTTCGAGCTGCTGGTCGGCATGGGCTACAAGGAGATCGAGGTCGGCTTCCCGTCGGCGTCGCAGACGGACTTCGCGTTCGTCCGGAAGCTGATCGTGGAGGATCGGATTCCCGACGACGTCCAGATCTCCGTGCTGACCCAGGCTCGTGAAGACCTGATCGCCCGCACCGCCGAGTCTCTGGTGGGCGCGCATCGCGCGAACATCCACCTGTACAACGCCACGGCCGAGTTGTTCCGCAAGGTGGTGTTCGGCATCGACGAGGCCCAGTGCATCGCGATGGCGCGCCGCGGCACCGAGCTGGTCATGAAGTACTCCGAGCAGTACCTGGGCGAGACCGAGTTCGGCTACCAGTACAGCCCCGAGATCTTCACCCAGACGCCGACGGACTTCGCGATCGAGGTCTGCAACAACGTGATGGACGTCTGGCAGCCCGGGCCCGACCGCGAGATCATCCTGAACCTGCCGGCCACCGTCGAGCGCTCGACGCCGAACACGTACGCCGATCAGATCGAGTACTTCTGCCGCAACGTCCGCAACCGCGAGCACGTCGCCGTGTCGCTGCACCCGCACAACGACCGCGGCACGGCGGTCGCCGCGACCGAGCTGGCCATGATGGCCGGCGCGGACCGCGTCGAGGGGTGCCTGTTCGGGCACGGCGAGCGCACCGGCAACGTCGACCTGATCACGTTGGGCCTGAACCTGTTCAGCCAGGGGATCGACCCGCAGATCGACTTCTCCGACATCGACGGGATCCGTCGCACCGTCGAGTACTGCACCGGGCTGCCGGTCCACCCGCGGCACCCGTACGCGGGCGATCTCGTCTACACGGCGTTCTCGGGGTCGCACCAGGACGCCATCAAGAAGGGCCTGGAGTACCTGGACAAGCAGGCCGCGAGCCAGGGCCAGACGATCCACGAGGTCGACTGGGAGGCGCCGTACCTGCCCATCGACCCGCACGACGTCGGCCGGACGTACGAGGCTGTCATCCGGGTCAACAGCCAGTCCGGTAAGGGCGGCATGGCCTACATCATGAAGACCGAGCACAAGATGGATCTGCCGCGGCGCCTGCAGATCGAGTTCAGCCGGGTGGTGCAGGAGCACTCCGACACCGAGGGCGGCGAGGTGACGTCGGAGCAGATCTGGTCGATCTTCGAGCAGGAGTACCTGACCACCACGGGGCCGCTGGAGCTGGTGACCTACCAGTCGTCGTCCGAGGACGGCGTCTACACGTGCCGCGCGACGGTCAACTACCAGGGGCGTCAGGTCGAGGTCCTCGGCGAGGGCAACGGTCCGCTGTCGGCGTTCGTGGACGCGCTGGGGACGGTCGGCGTCCGGGCGCGCGTGCTGGACTACTCCGAGCACGCGATGAGCGCCGGCGGGGACGCGCTGGCCGCGGCCTACGTCGAGTGCGAGGTCGGCGAGGGCGACGACGCCCAGGTGGTCTGGGGCGTCGGCCGCCACGAGTCCATCATCGCCGCGTCCATGCGCGCCGTGGTCGGGGCGGTGAACCGCGCGGCGGCGCGCGGCTGACGCAGCAACGAACGAGGGCGGCGTCCGGGGATTTCCCGGGCGCCGCCCTCGTCGTGCATGACGCGGCCCGCTTTCTTTCGCGCCGAAACTTGCTCGAAACGCATTCGCAACACGGGGACGCCGCCGGGGTGCCAGACTGCGTGCAGCGCGCGCGATCTCGCAGGGACCTGACGCTCCGGTTTGTACCGGATCGTCCACAGCAATCGAGGAAAAATGAGCGAACCCGCGACGAGCCACGAACGGGCTCACGCCTCGGCCTTTGCCGCCGAGCAAGCAGGCTACAAACAAACGCTCGGACGCCGCCACGTACAGATGATCGCCCTGGGTGGGGCCATCGGGACGGGCTTGTTCTTGGGGTCGGCGTCCCGGTTACACAGCACCGGGCCGGCCTTGTTATTGAGCTACGCGTTCGTGGGCGTGATCGCCTACTTCTTGATGCGGGCACTGGGGGAGTTGGTGCTGCACCGCGCCACGTCGGGCGCCTTCGTCTCGTATATGCGGGAGTTCTTCGGCGAATACGCCGCCTACATCACGGGCTGGATCTATTGGCTGCACTGGTCGCTGACCGGCATCGCGGAACTGTCCGCAGTCGGTCTGTACATCCAGTACTGGTGGCCCAACGTCGAGACCTGGATCACGGTCTTGATCGCGCTGGCGGTGGTCCTCGTGATCAACCTGCTGTCGGCGCGCGCATTCGGCGAGTTCGAGTTCTGGGCGGCCTTCGCGAAGGTGACGGCGATCATCGTCTTCCTGTGCGTCGGCGTCGTCGTGGTCGTGGGCGGTTTCTACATCGGCGACCACCAGGCCGGCTTCCAGAATCTGTGGAGCAACCCGGGCGGCTTCTGGCCGACCGAGGCCCCCTACAACTGGTACGGCCCGATCCTGGTGATGTCGGGCGTCGTGTTCGCGTACGCCTCGATCGAGATGGTCGGCGTCGCGGCCGGCGAGATGAAGGACGCCGAACGCGAGGTGCCGAAGGCCGTGAACGCGGTCATCTTCCGGATCGCCGTGTTCTACTGCGGCTCGATCCTGCTGCTCGTCTCGATGTTGCCCACGACCGACTACAAGTCGGGCATCAGCCCGTTCGTCACGGTCTTCGACCAGATGGGCGTGGGCTGGATGGGCAACGCCATCCAAGCCGTGCTGATCGTAGCGGCCATGTCGAGCCTCAACTCCGGCCTGTACACCACGGGTCGCGTGCTGCGGAGCCTCGGCATGAGCAAGCAGGCGCCCAAGTTCACGTTGAGCATGAGCGCCTCCGGCGTCCCCTGGGCGGGCATTTTGCTCACCAGCGGGGCGTTGCTCCTCGGTGCCGTGTTGAACGCGTTCGCCCCCAACGCCTTCGAGATCGCGCTCGAATGCTCGGCCGTCTGTGAGCTGTTCGCGTGGGCCACGATCTTCCTATGCCAATTGCGGCTGCGTTACCTGGTGCGGCGCGGCGTGATTCCGAGGAGCCCCTTCCAGATGCCGGGGTATCCGTTCACGAGCCTCTTCGGGCTGGCGTTCCTGGTGTTCGTGGTCGTCGGCATGGCGATCTCGGGCTGGGAGTCGTCGCCGTACTTCTGGCACAAGACCGACTTCATCGTCGTGGTGTTCGGCATTCCCGCCATCGCCGTCGCCCTGTACCTCGGTTGGATGGCCGTCCGCCCGGGCGTGCAGGCCAACACCGGTAATCGGTTGAAGGCGTTCTGGTCGTCCACCGGCCGCACGTACGACGAGGCTGATCCCGACAAGATCAACCAGCCGACGACGGCTCTTTGATGTCAATCGCTATGTGGTCCGAAAAGGAGCCATCGATGAAGAGGAACACACGCGGATTCAGCCGCAGCATGCTCGCGCGAATCCTGGCCGGCGCCGTTGCATTGCTGACCGTCGTCGCCTGCACGCCCTCGGGTGGGCACGTCGCCCCGAGCGTGGCGGGCTCGACGGTGATCCCGGGCGGTGGGGTGAAGATCGGAATCGCCATCGACGAGCCCGGGATCAGCCTCAAGCAGGGCATGGAGTACAGCGGCTTCGACATCATCACGGCCATCTACGTGGCGGCGAAGCTGGGGGTGCCCGAGGCGAACATCACCTGGGTTCCGGTCGACAAAGCCGATCGCGAGACCGCGCTCGAGTCGGGCGAGGTCGACCTCGTGATCGCGAGCTACTCGATGACCGACGAACGCAAGCAGCGGGTCGATTTCGCCGGCCCCTACTTCGTGGCGCACCAAGACCTGCTGATCCGCCGCAACGATGACACGATCACCGGCCCGGAAACGCTCAACGGCAAGACGCTGTGTTCGCCGACGGGCACGACGTCCGCGGCCTACATCAAGCAGAACTATCGGGGTTCGATCACGTTGCGCGAGGTGCCGACGCTGTCGGAATGCGTGCGCGACCTTGCCCACGGCGACGTGGACGCCGTGACCGACGACGACGTGATCCTCGCCGGGTTCGCCTCCCAACCTGAGTACAAGGGCATCCTCCGGGTGCTCGAACGGGGCTTCACCAACGAGAGCTACGGCGTCGGCATCAAGAAGGGTGACGCCAACCTGGTGACGCACGTGAGCGCCGCGCTCAAGGACTACATCTCCTCGGGCGCCTGGAGTCAGGCGCTCAAGACCAACGTGGGTCCCTCGGGTTACGACGTTCCCGAACCGCCGACCGTCACCACGGGCTGACAAGGGGCTCCGCCGAGACGCCGGCGGCTCTGCCGATTACGCTGGGCGCATGAGCACCCCGTTGGAGAGCTACGCGCTGCTGGCCGATCTGCGCACCAGCGCGCTCGTGTCGCGGGAGGGCAGCCTGGATTGGCTGTGCCTCCCGCGCTTCGATTCGCCGGCGATCTTCACCGCCCTTCTCGGGACGCCCGACAACGACGAGGTGGACGCCTCCCTCCTCCAACTGCCCCACGCGGGCTTCTGCGCCCCCGACGACCCGCGCA
>NZ_JBDHZL010000032.1:0-25635 GCF_039811905.1 Nigerium sp.
CCTGGCGGAGCAGGAGGGGCGTGGCGGCGTCGATGATCGCCTGACGGCGCTCGCTCGGCGGCAGGGGGGCTGCGCGGCTCATGGGACCTTTCCGGAGACCGGCGCGGACCGGAGACCGTCGATCAGCATAGGTGAGTGAGTGCTCACTCACAAACGTGGAGGTGGGGGTTGCCGCTTGTTTCCGGCCCGGGGCAAGCGGCGACCATCAGGGGGTCGCGCGGCAACGGCGGGCGACCCCTGCGCAGGCCGACGGGGGTGTGGGTAGGGTGTCCGCTCGGGAGGCGCGCATGACGGACGTGATCGGCAAGGCGCTCGTCCTCGTCCTCATCATGGCGCTCGGGTACGCGATCAAGCGGCTCGGGTGGGTCGCGGCGTCCGACTTCGGGGTGATCTCGCGCATCGTGCTGCGCGTCACGTTGCCGTGCGCGCTCGCGACGAGCTTCAACACGTTTAATCTGACGCCGACGCTGCTGGCCGTCGCCGGGTTCGGCGCGGTGATCGACGTGGTCGGCATGGTGGTCATCTGGTTCGCGCTGGTCTCGCGCGGGCGCCGCGGGCGCGCGTTCGGCATCATCAACGTGCCCAACTACAACATCGGCCTGTTCGCGATGCCGTACGCGGCGGCGCTGGTCGGCCCCGAGGCGATCCCGCTGTGCGCGCTGTTCGACGTCGGCAACGCCCTCGTCTCGGCGGGGCTGGGGTACGGCTGGGGGGTGACGCTGGCGCGTCCGGGCGCGCGGGTGACGGTGATCGGGCTGCTGCGGCAGGTGTTCCGGTCCCCGGTGTTCGACACGTACCTAGTCCTGCTGCTACTCCGGCTGGCCGACATCACCCTGCCGGCCCCGGTGATCGCGTTCACCTCGACGGTCGGGCAGGCCAACACCTTCCTGGCGATGCTCATGATCGGCATCGGGCTCGAGATCGTGCTGCCGAAGAGCAAGTACGCCGCCGCCCTCGGGTACATGGCGCTGCGGTACGCCCTCGTCGCGTGCAACCTCGTCGCGCTGTGGTTCGTGATGCCGTTCGACCACGGCACGAAGGTCATCGTCTCGATGGCGCTCACCGCGCCCATGGCCGCGATGGTCTCGGGGTTCACCGCCGAGGCGGGCCTGGACGTCGACGTGTCCGCGTTCATGACCTCGGCGTCCACGCTCATCGCGATCGTCGCGACGCCGCTGGCCTACGTGCTGCTGCGGTAGGCGTCCGGGAGTGTGTGGGCGTCCGCCCTCGTCAGGCCCTGGTGCGCGTATCGTCGGGCCATGGACGACGATCTGACGCCCGGACCCGTCGCGGTCGTGATCAACCCGTCGAAATTCGACGACGACGCCGACGTGCGCGCCCAGGTCGAGCAGGCGTGCGCCGACCGTGAGTGGCCGGCGCCGGCGTTCTACGAGACGACGGTGGAGGATCCCGGGGTGGGTCAGGCCCAGCAGGCGCTGGCCGACGGGGCGTCCCTCGTCATCTCGATCGGCGGCGACGGCACCACGCGGGCGGTCGCGGAGGCGATGGCCGACAGCGGCGTCCCGCTGGGGATCATCCCGGCCGGCACCGGCAACCTGCTGGCCCGCTCGCTCGCCACGCCGCTCGACCTCGCCAAGGCGCTCGATGTGGTCTTCGACGGCCGGACGCGGGCCATCGACATCGGCGAACTCAGCGCCGACGGCCGCGACAGCGAGGCGTTCCTGGTGATGGCGGGCCTCGGGATGGACGCCGACGTGATGGCCGGCGTCGACGACACCCTCAAGAAGAGGATCGGCTGGGTCGCGTACCTGGTGTCGGGCCTGCGCGCGGTCTTCGGCAAGGGCTTCCGGGTGCGCCTGGACGCCGACGGGCGTACCCGCATCGGCCAGCATGCCCGGACGGTGCTCGTCGGCAACGTCGGGCAATTGCAGGGCGGGGTGATGCTGATGCCGGAGGCGCTCATCGACGACGGCAAGCTCGACGTGCTGCTGGCCTCGCCGAAGGGCGTGCTCGGCTGGGGAGCCCTGATCGCCGACATCGCCAGCCGGCACCGGCGCGGCCACCGGGGCGTCCGGCGGGTGCAGGCGGAGACCGTGACGATCGGCGTCCGGCAGCCGGTGGAGGCGCAGATCGACGGCGACCCGATCGGCGCGGTGCGCACGTTGGTGTGTCGGGTGCGTCCGGAGGCGCTGATCGTGCGCGTCCCGCCCGCCGACCCGGACGAAGGGTGAGCCGCGCGAGCAGCGCGATGTCGCATTCCTTCCAGACAGTGTCGGTGGGGGCCTTCAGAATGGAGGCATGCTTCCCGATCGAGACGCGCGCGTGGGCGGTCCGCGGCCGCGACGAGCGGTTCGACGGCTGGTGCTTCACGGGCACAGGCCGACTGGTCGAGGTCGACGGAGCGATCTTTTTCGACCCGCTGCCGGAGGGGGCCCCGCACCCAGCTTTCGACGGCCAACCAGAACCTCGCTCGTCGTGCGCGGTGCCCTGCACGCCCCCAGCCTCGCTGCCCCTCGGCGTCCCGCTCACGGGGCAGGGGGAATGGACGGGTACCACGCGGATCCTCGATCGGTGGACCCTGCTCCCGGGCCTGGTGCTCCCGTGGTCACGACCTGCCGATCCCACGACGCCGTTGTTGTCCGACGACGAGACGACTCGGGTCTTGTCATCGATCCCCGACGACCTCAAGGACGAGCTCTGCGAGGTCGGCCTCCGGAGCGCTCCCGAGCGCCGGGGACTCGCGCGTCTCGTCCTCGGCATCGCGGTGCTCACGCCGCCGTGGCAGGCCTGGCTCTCTGGGCCCGGCTCCGTCGCCACCCTGCACGCAACCCTGCACGGCACCCGGAAACGCTAGCTGAGGCTCAGGCATTCGAGCCCAGCAGCGCGTCGAAAGTGGCGGACGCTCCGGACATAATGGCGGAATGGCACTCGGTGCGACGCCTGGTGCGGGCCGTCCGCAGCCGCGCCGGGGCGTCCGCAGTGGGAGGCATCGTGAAGCACCGCATCATCGACACCCCGGTCGGCCCGGTCACTCTCGTCGTCGACGACGACGGCGTCCTGTGTGGGTCGTATCTGGCCGGGCAGCGACATCACCCGGACCCGGCGACGTTCGGCGAGCGCAGCGACGAGGTCGCGGGCGACGCGGCGGGGCAACTCGCGGAGTATTTCGCCGGTAAGCGCACGTCGTTCGACCTGCCGCTCGCGCCGCGGGCCACCGAGTTTCAGCGGCGCGTCTGGCTGGCGCTGCGCGACGTGCCGTACGGGCAGACCGTGACGTACGGCTGGCTCGCGGAGCAGGTGGGCTCGCCGCGCGGGTCGAGGGCAGTGGGGGCGGCGGTGGGGCGCAACCCGATCTCGATCATCGTCCCTTGTCACCGGGCGGTCGGCACGTCGGGCGACCTGACGGGGTACGCGGGCGGAGTGGAGCGGAAACGGTTCCTGCTCGACCTCGAGGGTGGGCTGCTGCCGGGCTTGTGACCGTCCTCAGGCGCGCGGGGCGTCGAGCCAGGCGACGCACGTCGGCGTCCCGGTGCGCGCGACCTCGCGCCGGCCGCTCAGGGACCCGCCGGCGTCATCGAACTCGACGATGCGGCCGTCCCACTGGTGCGCCACGGTGAGCGTGCCGCCGGGGGCGAACGCGAAGAACCGCGGCCGGAGGCCGCCCGAGCTGAACCAGCGGCCGGGCCCGGGGAGCCCGTCGGGGTCGAGCGGGAACACCCCGAGGGTGTCGGTCTGGGTGACCGGGGGCACGTGGTCATTCTTGCCGCTGCGGTTCGACGTGACGACCGCGGAGCCGTCGGGGGTCACGAAGACCTCCGAGGCGTACGCGTCGTACGTCGCCTCGGGCGCCGTCGACGGAACGACCGCGACCGGCGTGAGGACGCCGCGGTCGGCGTCCCAGTCGCACGTGGTCAGGCTCGACCGCAGCTCGGTGACGACGTACGCGCGGCGTCCGTCCGGGTGGAACGCGACGTGCCGCGGACCCTCCGCCTGCCGCGTGACCAGCGCGGACGCCGCCGGCGCGAGCGCCGGCTCGACCGGAACCACGTGGACGCGGTCGAGCCCGCGGTCGGGCACGAGGGCCCAGCGTCCGGTGGGGTCGGGCACCGCCTGGTGCGGGCTGGAGCCCGTGCGCTGCTGGATCGCCAACGGGCCGGGGTCGCCGGCGAACTCGACGATCGCGGACGCCTCCCCGAGGGTGCCGTCGCCCGCGATCGGCAACTCGGCCACGCAGCCGGGGCCGGCCATGAAGGTGACGAGCAGCCGGCGTCCGAGTTGGGCGAGGTGGACGGGGTTCCGGCGGCCGAGGTGGACGGTCTGCACGAGCCGCGGGGCGGCCGGGTCGGCGGCGAGGTCGAGCACCGAGACAGCGTCGGTGTCGCCGTGGGTGACATACAGCGAGCGGCGGTCGTCCGAGACGAGCAGGAAGCTGGGGTTCGCCGGCAGCGCGGCGTCCCCGCGGGCCTCGGACGCGTCGGCCGCCACCGTGCCGAGGCGTCGCCAGCCGTCGCCCGGCCCGCCGGCGTCCCAGATCGTGATGCCCTCGCCGTCGGCTCCGCGCTCCCGCGACGTCCGAGAGCCGACGTAGGCGTAGGTGGCGCCCATGGCGTCAGGCCTTGTCGGGGCGGGGTGCGGGGGCCGCGCCGATCCGCTCGACCAGGGCGTCGGTGAAGCCCGAGCAGGTGGCCGTGCCGCCCATGTCGCCGGTGGTGACGCCGCCCTCGACGGTGGCGGCCACCTGGTCTTCGATGAGGTGGGCCGCGGCGCGCATCGCCGGGTCGTCGTGCTTGCCGCCCAGCCACTCGAGCAGCATGGCGGTCGAGAGGATCATGGCGATCGGGTTGGCCTTGTTCTGGCCGGCGATGTCGGGCGCGGAGCCGTGCGACGCCTGGGCCATCGCGCGCTCGTGCGACGCGTTGATCGACGGGCCGATGCCGAGCGAGCCCGCGAGCTCGCCGGTCATGTCGGACAGGATGTCGCCGAACATGTTCTCGGTCACGATCACGTCGAACTCGGGGGCCCGCCGCAGCAGGTGCACGGTCATCGCGTCGATGTGGTAGTCGTCGACGGCGACCTGCGGGAAGTCCCGGCCGACCTCGCGGCAGATATCCCGGAACATGCCGGTCGTGAGCTTGAGCACGTTGGCCTTGTGCACGATCGTCAGCTTGTTCCGCCGCCGGGCGGCGAGCTCGAACGCCTCGCGGGCGATCCGTTCGCAGCCGCGCCGCGTGATGATGCCCATGCTGATGGCCACGTCGGGCGTCGGCATGAACTCGCCGGTGCCCCGGTAGGTCGAGCGGTCGGCGTAGAAGCCCTCGGTGTTCTCGCGCACGATGACCAGATCCATCCCCGGCTTCATCGGCTGCGTGCCCGGGAACGCCTTCGCCGGCCGGATGTTGGCGAAGAGGTCGAAGCGCTTGCGGATCGTGCCGGACGGGTTCAGCTCCGACCTGAACGGCTCGGGGTAGGACGCCGAGTCGTGCGGGCCGAGGACCCACCCGTCCAGACCCTCCAGGGCCGTCAGCGTGCTGGCCGGCGTCGCCTCGTTGATGGATTCGATGGCGGAGAGGCCGAGCGGAAGCTCGGTCCACGCGATCGGGACGCCGCCCACCGCCGCGACGGCGGCGTCCGCGGCGCGCACCGACGCGGGCACGATTTCGGGCCCGATGCCGTCGCCCAGCAGGACGCCCAGGGAGTAGGGATGTGCACCGGTCATGATTCGTCTCCTCGGCTGCGTCGATAGCACCGTTATAACATGGGAGGCTGGGTCGAGGGGTGGGTGGCGGTGAATATTGAGCCGGACCGTGGCGCGTCGGGCCGGCCGTGGCTCGCGTTCAGCCGATCCTGGTATAACGAAGGGCGCGGCGCGGCCGGCGCCGCCACAGCAGGGAGGAGGCGTTGATGGAGAGCCCCGGGACGAAGGGGGACCTGGCCTATCGCCGCCTCCGCGACCGCATCCTCGCGGGCGAGTTGGGGCCGGGCGACGTGATCCCGCAGCGGGAGTTGGCGGCCGAGATCGGCATCAGCACGACGCCCCTGCGCGAGGGGCTTCGCCGGCTGGAGAGCGAGGGCCTGATCACCCTGGACGCCCACAAGACCGCGCGCGTCGCCGCGCTGCGGGCGGAGGAGGCCCGCGACCTCTACGAGCTGAGGCGCGCGCTCGACCCGATGGCGGCGTCCCTGGCGGCCGAGCGCCGGTCGGCGCGCGACCTGGAGGCGATCCGCGCCGCCGGCCGCGACCTGCACGCGCTCCCGGTGGGGGCGAGCGTCGGCCAGCTCATCGCCCATCGGCAGTTTCATGCCGCGATCTATCGGGCGTCCCATAACGGACTGCTGATCGCCACGCTCGATTCGCTGTGGGACAAGGCCGATCGCTATCGGATGATGGCGCTGAGCGTCGACCGCGGCCAGCCCGCGCGCGACCGCAAGGACGAAGAGCACCGCCTCCTCGTCGAGCACATCGCTGCCGGCGACCGCGACAACGCGGCACGGGTCATGCTGGCGCACATCGATTCGAGCCTCGCCCTGTCCGCGATCGAGCGGCTCGACGCGCGCGCGGCGGGCGTCCGGGGCGGTCAGGCGTCCCCGAACCCGCCGTCGGCCCAGGCCTGAAGGGCGTCGCGGGCGCGGGCGGCGTCCGGGCCGGTGATCTCGGCCGCGAGCTCGTCGCCCTGGCGCGAGCCCAGCGTCGTGAGCAGCAGCATGTTGCCGGCCGGCGCCGGGCCCTTGCCGTTGGTGAGGTCGCTCAGCTGGACCGTCGCGTCCAGACCCTGCACCGCCTGCACGAGCGTCGCCGCCGGGCGGGCGTGGAGGCCGTGCGGGGTGGTGAGCGTGGTCGTCCAGGTGAGGGGGGCGTCCCGGCGGGCGTCCGGGGCGTCGGCGTCCTGATCGCCTGATGCCGGTGCACCGGCGTCCTGGTGGTCGTCCGCGGTGGTGCCGGCCTGGGCCGGCCCATCGGACGCCTCCTCCTCGACGCCCAGCTGCTCGCGCTTGGCGCGGAGCCCGGCATCGGCGTCCGCGGCGACGGCGTCCAGATCGGCCCCGGTGGATGCCGTGACGAACGCCGCGATCAGCCCCTCGACGAGGGGCGCGGCCGACAACCGGACGCCCGCCGCGTCCTCGGGGTCGAGGAACTCCAGCGCCATCTCCGCCGACAGGATCGCGCTGCCCAGGTCGAGCAGCACGAGGACGCCGTCGGCGTCCAGGCCCTCGATGGCCGACGAGATGGCCTCGGCGTCCGTGCCGAAGGTCTCCTCGTCGAGTCCGGCGGCGATGGCCACCGGCGGACGCCGCTCCGGCGGCACCATCTCCTCGGCCAGGGCGACGGCTGCGCGGGCGAGCGCGCGGGAGTGCGAGACGACGACGATGCCGATCATGGGTCTCCTTCGGGTGTGAACGGTGGAGGGGGACGCCCGTCCAGGGGCCGGGGCCGTGTGACGTTCTCCACCCCAGAGGGTGGAGAACGTCAGGTAGAAACGCCCACGGTGCGCGCGACGCCCCTCAGCCGAGGGTGCGCGCCGCGCTCTCGACGAGCAGGGTCGCGCTGGTCGCGCCCGGGTCCTGGACGCCGCGGGAGCGCTCGCCCAGGTAGGACGCCCGCCCCTTCCGGGCCACCAGGTCCACGGTTGCGTCGCGGCCCTCGGCGGCGGCCTTCGCCGCGGCGTCCAGAGCCTCGGCGACGCCGGCACCCCCGGACGCCGCCGCGTCCAGGGCGTCCATCGCCGGGGTGAGCGCGTCCACGATCGTCTTGTCGCCCACGGACGCCTTGCCCCGGTCGATCACCCCCTGCAGCCCCGCCCGCAGCGCCTCGCCCCACTGCCCGGCCGAGATCTCGCCGTCGGCGGGGAGCGCCTTCGCGACCCGCAGGAAGAACGTGCCGTACAGCGGCCCGGACGCACCGCCCACGGTGTTCACCAGCGTCATCCCGGCCTTCTTCAGCAGGGCCGCCGCGTCCGCGAACTCGGACGCCTCCAACTCCGCCACCGCCTTCGTGCCGCGCTTCATGTTCGAGCCGTGGTCGGCGTCGCCGATCTGCCGGTCGAGGTCCGTCAGCATCTCGGCGTTCTGCTCGATGGTCTGGGCGTAGTCGGCCAGCCAGCCGGCCACGACCTCGGTGTTCAGCGTCGACATCAGCACCCCCAACGCAGGCCCGGCGTGTTCACCGGGGCGTCCCACAGCTTCACGATCTCGTCGTCGGCCTTGAGCAGCGTCAGCGAGCAGCCGGCCATCTCCAGCGACGTGATGTAGTTACCGACCAGGTTCCTCACGACCCGCACCCCCGACTTCTCGAGGATCTTCGCGACCTCGCCGTACATCACGTACAGCTCGAGGAGCGGGGTGCCGCCCATGCCGTTGAGCAGGGCGATCGCGTCGCCCGTGAAGTCCAGGTCGGCCAGGATCGGCTCGGCCAACTGCTGCGCCAGCTCGGAGGCCGGGCCCAGCTTCCTGCGCTCCCGGCCCGGCTCGCCGTGGATGCCGATGCCGAGCTCGAACTCGTCCTCGCCGAGCTCGAACGTCGGCTTGCCGGCCGCCGGCACGGTGCACGACGTGAGCGCCAGGCCCATCGACCGGCCCTGGCCGTTGACCTTCTTCGCGACCTCGAGGACGGCGTCCAGGTCGCGCCGCTCTTCGGCCGCCGCCCCGACGATCTTCTCGAGCAGCACCGTGACGCCGACGCCTCGTCGCCCGGCCGTATAGAGCGAGTCGGTGACGGCCACGTCGTCGTCGGTCACGATCGTCTCCACGCGGATGTCGGACTCCGCGGCCAGCTCGGCGGCCATCTCGAAGTTCATGATGTCGCCGGTGTAGTTCTTCACGATGTGCAGGACGCCGGCGCCTCCGTCGACGCCCTCGGTCGCGACCTGCATCTGCTCGGGGACCGGCGAGGTGAACACCTCGCCGGCGCAGGCGGCGTCCAGCATGCCCGGCCCGACGAACCCGCCGTGCATCGGCTCGTGGCCCGAGCCGCCGCCGGAGACGAGGCCGACCTTGCCCTGCACGGGCGCGTCGGCGCGGTAGACGATGTGATGGTCGTGATCGACGCGGACGCGGTCGCCGTGCGCGGCCTCGATACCCCGAAGGGCATCAGCGACGACGTCGGCGGCGTCATTGATGAGCTTCTTCATGGCCCCAGTAAAGCCGCCCAGGGCAACCACCGTCGAGTCCCCGCGGACGCCCGGTCGTCCGGGACGCCCGGCGCGGGCCGGCCGTGCAAGACCTCCTACGATGTGCCGTTGGCTTGCACGTACGCCCGGACGTCCCCGGCCCGCAGGGCCGCGCCGAGCGCGCGGGTCTTGGCCGCGTCCAGGATGTTCACCGACGCGCCGCCCACGGTTCGATAGCCGGCCACCGGCACCTGCAGCGACGTGACCGAGCGGGCGTCGAGGCGTCCGAGCACGACGCCCAGCGCGGGAACCTGGGCGGCGGTCAGCGGCCCGGTGACCCGGACCTTCGTCCAGGCGGACGCCGCCAGGCGTGCGAACCGGACGGGGTCGGTGGCGGCGATCTCCTTCACCCGCGCGAGCATGCCGGCGAGCACCGCACGGTGGCGCTCGGCGCGGTCGAGGTCGCCGCGGGGCAGTCCCTTGCGCTGGCGCGCGTAGATCAGCCAGTCGGCGCCGTGGAGGGTGAGGCGTCCGGCGGGGAAGCGCGTCACCGTGCCCGTGACCGAGCTCGTCACCGACGAAGCCACGCGGTTGTTCACCGTGAACCCGTCGAGCAGCTTGGTGAGCTCGATGAAGTCGGTGAAGTCGGTCTGGGCGGTGTAGGGGATGGCCAGGCCGCCGAAGAGCGTCGAGACGGTGCGCTTCAGTCCGTCCGCGCCGCCGCGTGCGTAGGCGGCGTTGATCTTCCCGCGGCCGCCGGTGGCGAGCGGCACGTAGGAGTCGCGCGTGACGGAGACGAGCGCCAGCCGCGTCCGGTCGGCTGAGAGTTGCGCGAGCACGATGGCGTCCGCGTTGCCGGTGTTCGCGCCCGGCGTCCGGGAGTCGGTGCCGCACAGCAGCGCGTTCACCGGGCCGCGGGGCAGTGGGTCGGCGGCGGACGCCGAGGGCGTCGGCGTCGGGGACGCGCCGGTGCTTGCAGAAGCGGGGTCCGCGGGTGTCGGGGAGCCGGATGGGGATCCAGCCGGGGAGGACGCCGCCGGCCCGGCCGAGCAGCCGGCGGCGACCCCGCCGAGGAGACCCAGCCCCGCCAGGAGGCCTGCGCGTCGCGAGAAGTTCACCCCAGCACGATAGACAGGCTCCTCGGCGCGTGTCGGAGGACGGGCCGAGCAAAGCTGGCAACAACGGTGAAACTGATTGGTTATGAGGACTAGAAATGGACAATGGAGGTATGCGAAAGCTATCCGACATCCAGTGTTGGCTGACCGACATGGACGGCGTGCTGGTGCACGGCAACCAGGCGCTCCCGGGCGCCCGTGAACTCATCAAGCATTGGCGCGATCACGACATGCCGTTCCTCGTGCTGACCAACAACTCCATCTTCACGGCCCGCGACCTCGCGGCGCGCCTGCGCCGCACGGGCCTGGACGTCCCCGAGCAGAACATCTGGACGTCCGCCCTCGCCACCGCCGATTTCCTCCGGCGGCAGCCCGGCGAGAAGACCGCCTACGTCATCGGCGAGGTCGGTCTGACGACCGCCCTGTACGAGGCGGGCTTCATCATGACCGACGCCGACCCGGCGTTCGTCGTGCTCGGCGAGTCCACCGTCTTGTCGTGGGAGTCGATCACCACCGCCGTCCGGCTCATCGACAAGGGCGCCCGGTTCGTCGCGACCAATCCCGACCCGAACGGCCCCGGCAACAACGGCGCCCTGAACCCGGCGACCGGCGCGGTGGCCGCGATGATCACGACCGCGACCGGCAAGCAGCCCTACATCGTGGGCAAGCCGAACCCGATGATGTTCCGCTCCGCGATGAACCGGCTCGGCGCGCACTCCGAGGACACGGGCATGATCGGCGACCGTATGGACACCGACATGGTCGCCGGCATCGAGGCGGGGCTCCACACGGTGCTGGTGTTGACGGGCGTGACCACGCGCGAGTCGATGCTGCAGTACCCCTACCGTCCCGACACGGTGCTGCGGGGCGTCGACGAGCTCGTCGACCACCTCACCGGCGCGCAGGACGTCCTCGCGAGGCTGACCGGCTCCGACGCCGCCCCGGACGCCGAGGCTCCGGCCGACGGCCGGTGACGACGTGAACCGCGAGCGTCGCTAGGCTGTCGGGGTGAATTCCAAGCAGCCCGCCGCGTCCGCCTCCCAGCCGTCTCTCTCCGAGCAGGTGCAGGTGCGGCTCGACAAGCGGGCGCGCCTGATCGGGCAGGGGCGTGAGCCGTACCCGGTCGAGACCCCGCGCACGCACTCGCTCGCCGAGGTGCGCGAGCGCTGGGGCGGCCTCACGGCGGGGGAGGAGACCGACGACGTCGTCTCCGTCGCCGGACGCGTCATGTTCCAGCGCAACACCGGCAAGCTGTGCTTCGCGACGCTCGCCGACCAGTTCACCCCCGACGGCGAGGGCGGACGCCTCCAGGTGATGCTCTCGCTCGGGGAGGTCGGCGCCGAGTCCCTCCAGGCCTGGAAGGACGACGTCGACCTCGGCGACTTCGTCTCGGTCACCGGGCGCGTCATCTCGTCGCGCCGCGGGGAGCTGTCCGTCATGGCGACCGGCTGGTCGCTGGCGTCCAAGGCCGTCCGGCCGCTGCCGAACCTGCACGCCGACCTGTCCGAGGAGTCGCGCGTCCGCCAGCGCTACGCCGACCTGATCGTGCGCGAGGAGTCGCGCGCGATGGTCCGGACGCGGGCGGCGATCACGCGCAGCATCCGCGAGACGATGCACCGGCTCGGCTTCCTCGAGGTCGAGACGCCGACGCTGCAGCTCGTGCACGGCGGGGCGGCCGCGCGCCCGTTCAACACGCACCTCAACGCGTTCGACATCGACATGAGCCTGCGCATCGCGCTCGAGCTGCACCTGAAGCGCGCGATGGTCGGCGGCGCCGACCGCGTCTACGAGATGGGCCGCATCTTCCGCAACGAGGGCATCGACAGCTCGCACTCCGCCGAGTTCACGATGCTCGAGTGCTACCAGGCGTGGACCGACCAGCGCGGCATCGCCGAGACCATGCGGCAGGTGATTCTCGACGCCGCGGACGCCGTCGGCTCGCGCCGGATCGAGACGCCGGCCGGCGTGATCGACCTCGACGCCGAGTGGCGCTGGCTTCCGGTGTACGACGGGCTGTCGGAGAAGGTCGGCCGGGAGGTCTCGATCGACACCCCGGTGGAGGAGATGCGGGCGATCGCCGACGAGCACGGCGTCGAGTACGACGAGGGCTGGGGCTCCGACAAGCTGGCCGTCGAGCTGTTCGGCGAACTGGTCGAGCCCGGCCTCCTGCAGCCGACGTTCGTCTGCGACTACCCGGCCATCGCGCAGCCGCTCGCACGCCCCCACCGCAGCAAGCCGGGCCTCATCGAGGCGTGGGATCTCATCATCGGCGGCATGGAGCGCGGCACCGGCTTCAGCGAGCTCATCGACCCGGTCGTCCAGCGGGAGCGGCTCACCGAGCAGTCCCGCAAGGCCGCCCACGGCGACGAGGAGGCTATGGAGCTCGACGAGGATTTCCTCCGCGCCCTCGAGTTCGGCGCGCCCCCGATGGGCGGCCTGGGCATGGGCGTCGACCGCGTGATCATGCTGTTCACCAACGCCGGCATCCGCGAGACCATCCTGTTCCCGCTGCTCAAGCCCGAGGGCTGAGGCGGGCGCGCGGGCGCGCGCGAGAACCAGCGAACGCCGCGGCGTCCTCGAAAGAAGGGGCTTCCCAGCAGGCCTTTCGTTTGCGAAGGTGGTGGTCCGGGCAACGTGGCCCGGGCGAAAGGGGTACTGCCATGAAAGCCGTCCGTGTCGTGGGCTACCACGAGAACCTGCAGCTGGACGACGTCGCCGAGCCGGTGATCGAGGGCCCGCTCGACGTGATCGTGAAGATCGGTGCCGCCGGGGTGTGCCGCACCGACCTGCACATCCTCGAGGGCCAGTGGGAGCCGAAGACCCACGTGCCGCTGCCGTACACCATCGGGCACGAGAACGCCGGCTGGGTGCACGCGGTGGGGGACGCCGTGACGAACGTGCAGCCCGGCGACAAGGTGATTCTGCACCCGCTGGTGACGTGCGGGCTGTGCCGGGCCTGCCGGTTCGGCGACGACGTGCACTGCGAGAACAACCGTTTCCCGGGCATCGACTGCGACGGGGGCTACGCCGAGTACCTGCGGACGTCCGCGCGGAGCTGCGTGAAGCTGGACGCCTCCCTCGAGCCCGCCGACGTCGCGGCCCTCGCGGACGCCGGCCTCACCGCCTATCACGCCGCCGCGAAGGCCGCCCGGAGGCTGCGCCCCGGCGACGTGTGCGTCGTGATCGGCGCGGGCGGGCTGGGGCACATCGGCATCCAGGTGATGAAGGCGCTCTCGCCCGCGCGGCTGGTCGTGGTCGACCGTAACGAGGACGCGCTCGCGCTCGCCGGCACGATCGGTGCCGACGACACGTTCGTCGCGGACGGATCCCACGTCGACAAGGTGCTGGAGCTCACCGGCGGCCACGGCGCCGAGGCCGTGCTCGACTTCGTGGGCGAGGGCGGGGCGACCGCCGAGGGTGTCGCCATGCTGCGCCGGGCGGGGGACTACTACGTGATCGGCTACGGCGAGAACATCGACGTCCCGACGATCGACATCATCTCCACCGAGATCAACTTCATCGGCAACCTCGTCGGCTCGTACACCGACCTGCAGGAGCTGATGGTGCTGGCCGCCCAGGGCAAGGTGACGCTGCACACGCAGCAGTACGCGCTCGACGACTTCCAGCGGGCGCTCGACGACCTGGACGCCGGCAACGTCCGTGGGCGGGCGATCCTGGTGCCGTAGCGGGGGCGTCCATCCGGCGTCCGGTGCACGCCCCGGTCGCTACGCTGCACGGGTGACCATCCATGAGCATCCGGCGATGCTGGCGACGTGGTCGGGGCGTGCCCGGACGCAGGCGATCCTCGCCGCCCAGGCCGCCCTCCTGGCAGCGCTGCGGGCGGCGCGCGACCCGCTCGCGCTGCTCAGCCGGCCCGGCCTTCCGGACGCCGAGCACGATGCGCTGCACCGGCGGCTGCTGACGCCGTCCGGCTTCCGGCGTACCCGTTTCGGCACGCTGGCAACGTCGTATGCAGCGTGCCGTGCGGTGCTGCGGGATCGCCGCTTCGGCGTCCGGGACGCCCGCGACCGGCCGGCGGGCATCGACCCGGTGACCGCCGAGGTCGCGCCGCTGACCGACTCGTTCCTCATGCTCGACCCGCCCGACCACACGCGGCTGCGACGGGTGGCGTCCCTGGCCTTCCGGCCCGCGCAGGTGCGCGGGTACGCCGAGCTCGTGCGCGACGTCGCGCACCGCCTGCTCGACGAGGTGAACGAGTCGTCGTTCGACCTCGTGCGGCAGTTCGCGACGCCGCTGCCGATGGCCGTGATCCTGCGGCTGCTCGGCCTCCCCGCGGGTGACGAGCCGCGGCTGTTGCGCATCGGCGACCAGGTCGCGGCAAGCCTCGACGGCGTCCGGACGCTGCACCAGGCCGACGAGCTCTGGCGCGGCGCCGACCTGCTGTTCACGATCCTGTCCGACGTGCTGCAGGAGGGCCCGCCGCCCGAGGGCAGCGCGCTGGCCTACCTCGCGGACGCCCGCGCCGCCGGCACGATCACGGACGCCGACCTCTACCGCACCGCCGGTCTCCTGCTGATCGCCGGCTTCGAGACGACCGTGAACCTCATCGGGAACGCCGTCCACGCCCTGCACTCCACCGGCACCTGGGACGCCCTCGTCGCGGCCCCCGACCAGGCCGCGGCCATCGTGGAGGAGACCCTGCGCTTCGACCCGCCGGTGCAGTTCACCGCGCGCGTCGCCCAGGAGGACGCCGACGTCGAGGGCCGGCGCTTCCGGGCAGGCACGATGGCGCTCGTCGACCTCGTCACCGCGAACCGCGACCCGGCGGTCTTCGCCAACCCCGAGGTGTTCGACCCGGCGGCCGAGCGGCCCGCGGAGCATCTGGCGTTCAGCAACGGCGTCCACTACTGCCTGGGCGCGCCGCTGGCGCGGCTGGAGGGGGAGGTCGCGCTGCAGGTACTGGCCGAGCGGATGCCCGGCCTGCACCCGCACGCGGGCGCGCGTCGGCGTCCGAGCATCACGCTGCGGGGGTTCGGCCGCTACCCGGTCGGGGCCTGAGGAGGCGCGGGGGCGTCGGCCCTCCCGCCCCGGGCGCCACCGCTATTTCCAGAGCGTCGCGATCGCGAACGACGCGGCCATCATGCCCATGCCGATCACGAGGTTCCATGGCCCGAGGGTCGCCATGAACGGGATCATGTACCCGGCCAGGTAGTAGACGATCAGCCACAGGACGCCCAGCAGGCCGATCGTGATGAACGTCGGCGGCACCCAGGCCCGGTTCTCCAGCAGCACGTTGCTGCGCTTCTTGGTCGGCCGGCCCTGCTTGGCCGGCTGAGCCTGCTTCTTGGCACCGGTCTTGCCGCGCTGGCCGGACGGCTGCTTGTTGCCGGCCTCGCTGCGGCCCTTCGACTCAGGCACGGGTGAAACTCCTCGGGAACGACTAGTGGGACGTGTCTGCCTGGCAGCCTAGCCTGCCGTCGAAGCCGGACGCGGAGGCTCGCGTACCCTGGACCGGTGCGACGGGGGTGGGAACGGGCGGTCCGCGTGCTGGCCCGCGCCCGCGGCCGGCACCTGCGCGAACGGCGGGCGGGCAGGCGTCCGGTGGGGCTGCGGCTGCTGACGCTGCTGACGTGCGTGGTCGCGGGCTTCATGATCGTGACGTCCGCCATCGCGGGGCAGGGCGGAGACCTGCGACCCGACCGCACGACCGATCTCGTCGCGCTCGTCGCCGAGCAGGCCGAACGCAACGCCGCGCTCACCCAGCGCCTCGGGGAGTTGCGCGCCGACGTCGACCGGCTCGGTCGGCCGAGCGGGGCCGACCCCGAGCTTCAGCCGCGGTCGGACGCCGCGGCGGCGGCCGCCGGCGCGACCCCGGTGCAGGGCCCCGGCGTGACCGTCACGCTCACCGACGCACCCCTCGACGTGCAGCCGGCCGGCGTCGACGAGGAGTACCTGGTCGTCCACCAGCAAGACATTCAGGCCGTCGCGAACGCGCTCTGGTCGGGCGGGGCGGAGGCGATGACGATCCAGGGCCAGCGGGTCACGGCGCGGACCGGCATCAAGTGCGTCGGCAACACCGTCGTGCTGCACGGCATCCCGTACGCCCCGCCGTACGTCGTCACGGCGATCGGGGATCAGGCGCGGCTGGAGGCCGCGCTGGAGGCGTCCGGGCCGCTGGCCACGTACCGGCAGTACGCGACGATGTACCGGCTTGGCTACGCCCAACAGCGCGTGCCGTCGGTCTCGATGCCCGCCTACGCGGGGTCGGTGGACGGGGCGTATGCCCGCGCGCGGCGGTGAGACCATGGGACGCATGGCCCGCATCCTCGTGATCGACAACTACGACTCGTTCGTTTACAACCTCGTGCAGTACCTCGCCCAGATCGGCGCCGAGGTCGACGTGTGGCGCAACGACGACCCGCGGTTCGGCGAGGCCGGCTGGTCGGACGCCTACGACGGCGTCCTGCTGTCGCCCGGGCCGGGCACGCCCGAGGCGGCCGGCGTGTGCGTGGACGTCGTCCGCGGCCAGGGCGGCACGCTGCCGATCTTCGGGGTGTGCCTGGGACTCCAGTCGATCTCGGTGGCGTTCGGGGGCGTGGTGAACCGCGCGCCCGAGCTGCTGCACGGCAAGACCTCCGAGGTCTTCCACGACGGCCAGGGCGTCTTCGAGGGGCTCCCGAGCCCGCTGATCGCCACCCGCTACCACTCGCTCGCCCTCGATCCGGCGACCGTGCCCGACGACGTGGAGGTGTCGGCGCGGACGGCGTCCGGGGTGATCATGGCCATCCGGCACAAGACGCTGCCGATCGAGTCCGTCCAGTTCCACCCCGAGTCGGTGCTCACCCAAGGCGGCTACCAGATGCTCGCCAACTGGCTGCGCGCCTGCGGGGACGCCGACGCCCCCGAGCGCGCCCGCGGGCTGTCGCCGCTGATGGCGGTGAGCTGACGGCCTGAGCGGGCGTCCGGACGCGGCCGCCCGGCCTGGGGGACTCAGCCGCCCGTCGTGGGGGCGGCGGTGGGTGTCTCGGGCTGATCCGTGGTCGGGGCCGGCTCGGGGGTGTTCGTCGTCGGATCCGGGGTCGGGGTGGCCGGCGCCTTGGCGATGAGGATCGTGATCCGCGTCCCCTTCGTGACCGAGGCCCCGGCGGCCGGGTTCGTCCCGATGACGCTGCCCGCGGTCGCCGTGCTCTCCTGCTCGGACGTCGTCACGTTCGTGAGGCCGGCGTCCGACAGCGCGCTCTTGGCCTGGTCGAGCGAGTAGCTCGCGACGTTCGGCACGGTCGTCTTCCCGGACGCGTACGTGAACGTCAGCCGCGTGCCGACCGCCACCGTCGACCCCTGCGCCGGGCTGACCGAGAGCACCTGGTTCGCGTTCGCGTTCGCCGGCTCGGAGGTGGCGGCGACCTTCCGGACGTTCGTGAACCCGTTCTGACGGGCGAAGGCCATGGCCTGGTCGACGTCTTGGCCGACCATGCCGGTGGGCACCGTGATCTTGTTCGGGCCGACGTTGACGGTCAGCGTCACGTCGCTGCCGACGTTCGCGGTCGCGTTGCCCGTCGGATCCTGCTCGGTCACGTCGCCGACCGAGTCGTCGTCGGGCCCCTGCGTGGTCTTCACGACGGGGTTGAGCCGCGAGTTCTTGATGATCTGCTCGGCCGTGCCCTGCGCCTGACCCGTGACGATCGGGACGGTCACGGTCTGCTGCCCGAAGGGATTGAAGTACACCAGCGCGAGGCCGCCGCCGGCCAGCAGCACCAGCACGAGCAGCAGCGGCACGAGCCAGCGGGCGCCGCGCTTCTGCTCCGGCTGCCGGGTGGGGACGAACGTCTGCGCCTGGCCGGGCGGTGGGCCGTCGGCCGAGACGGCCGGCAGCACGGCCGTCGACCCGGACGGCGCCGAGGCCGCCGAGGACGCCGACGGTGCGGAGGAGGCGGACGGCGTCCCCAGGACGCGGGTCGCGGCGTCGCCCGTCATCGCCATGACGGGCTGGCCGGCCAGCAGCCGGCCGATGTCCTGCCGAAACTCGGTGGCGGTCTGGTAGCGGTCGGCCGGGTCCTTCGCGAGGGCCTTCAGGACGACGGCGTCCATCTCGGGGGTGATCTCGGAGTCGAGCTGGCTCGGCGGGATCGGCTGCTCGCGCACGTGCTGGTAGGCGACCGAGACGGGGGAGTCGCCCTGGAACGGCGGACGCCCCACCAGCAGCTCGTACATGAGGCAGCCGGCGGAATACAGGTCGGAGCGGGCGTCCACGGTCTCGCCGCGGGCCTGCTCGGGGGAGAGGTACTGGGCGGTGCCGATGACGGCCGCGGTCTGGGTCATGGTCGAGCTCGTGTCGGAGACGGCGCGGGCGATGCCGAAATCCATGACCTTGATGTGGCTGTTGTTGGTGATCATCGCGTTGGCCGGCTTGATGTCGCGGTGCACGATGCCGGCCTTGTGCGAGTAGGCCAGCGCGTCGAGGACGCCCTGGGTGAACTCCAACGCGCGCTGCGGCAGGATCGGACGCCCCTCGCGCAGGATGTCGCGCAGCGTGCGGCCCTCGACGAGCTCCATGACGATGTAGGGCACGGAGATGCCGGTCGCCGGGTCGACCTGCTCGCCGGTGTCGTACACCGACACGATGTTCGGGTGGTTCAACCCCGCGGCCGCCTGGGCTTCGCGCCGGAAGCGCGCCTGAAAGGTGGAGTCGCTGGCCAGGTCGGTGCGCAACTGCTTGACGGCCACGTCGCGGCCGAGGCGGCGGTCGCGCGCGCGGCGGACGGTCGCCATGCCGCCGCGCCCGATGACGGGGCCGAGCTCGTAGCGGCCGCCGAGAAGGTTGGGGTCGTCGGTCATCGGAGGGCCTCGATCACTCGCTTGGCGATGGGACCGGCGAATCGGCCGCCGGACGTCTCGGCGGTCGTCGCGCCGGAATCCTGCACGAACACCGCGACGGCGACCTTCGGATCGTTCGCCCACGCCACGAACCACGCGTACGGCGGACGCTTGCCGTCGCTGCGCGCCGTGCCGGTCTTGCCGCCGACGGTCACGCCCGAGATCTGCGCGCGGGTGCCCGTGCCGCCCTGGACGACGCCGACCATCATCTGCTGCAGCTGGCGCGCGTCCGTCGCCGACATCGCGACCGACAGCTGCCGCGGGTTGTGGTTGCTCAGCACGTTCAGGTCCGCGCCGCGAACCTGGCTCACGATGTAGGGCTCCATGACCACGCCGTCGTTCGCGACGCCCGCGGCCACCATGCACATCTGCAGCGGGGTCGCCGCGACCTCGAACTGGCCGATCGCGCTCATCGCGGTCTGGGCGGCGTCCGGGTTGGCGGGGAACCGCGAGGCGACCGCGCCGATGTCGGCGAGCTGCGTCGCGCCGAAGCCGAACTTCTGCGCCTGGGCGCGGATCTTGTCGTCGCCCAGCCGGACGCCGAGCTGCGCGTACGCCGTGTTGCAGGACGTCTTGAGCGCCTGCGCGAGCGTGATCGAACTGCCGCCGCAGTCGTCCGCGTTGTTGATGACCGCCGTCGAGTTCGGCAGCCGGTAGGACTTGCCGGCCGGGATCATGCTGCTGGACGACATGCCGTCGGTGAGCGCGGCCGCCGAGGTGACGAGCTTGAACGTCGACCCGGGCGGGTAGACGTTCTTCGCCGAGCGGTTCAGCATCGGCTGGTCGGAGTTGTTGGTGAGCGACGACCACGCCTTCTGCGACGCGGTCAGGTCGTGACTCGCGAGCTGGTTCGGGTCGTAGCTGGGCGTGGAGACCATGGCGAGCACCGCGCCGGTGGAGTAGTCCATGGCGACGACGGCCCCGGGCCGGTCGCCGAGGGCGGAGTAGGCGGCGCGCTGCGCGCGGGCGTCCAGGGTGGTTTGCACGGTCGCGCCGACCGGGGTCTTGCCCGTCGCGGTGTCCACCATGCGCTGCAGGAACTGCGCGTCGGACTGCCCGGTGAGCGCCTGGTTCTGGCTCTGCTCGAGCGCGCTCGAGCCGTACATGAAGGAGAAATAGCCGGTGACCGGCGCGTACAACGTGCCCTGGGGGTACTTGCGCTGGAACTGGTACCGGTCGTTCACGGCCGACGACGTCGCGACCGGGGTGTTGCCGACGAGGATGTCGCCCCGGTCGGTGCCGAACTCGGCGTCCCGGACGCGGCGGTTGTTCGGGTCGCTGCGCAGCGACTCCGTTCGGAACACGTACGAGTAACTCATGTTGACCATCAGCGCGAGGAACATGACCATCACGAGCACCGAGACCTTGCGGATGGGTCCGTTCATTTGTCCGCCTCCTCGTCCTTGACGGGAACGTCGAGCGGGTCGAGGGCCTGCGTCTCTTCACCCGGCTCGTCGTCGTTCAGGGACGCCCACGCCGACGGCTTGGCGTCGGAGGCGTCAGGTTGCCAGGGGCTCTCGGACGCCGGCCGTCCGGACGGCTGCCCGCCGACCAACTCGGTCGGGGCGTCTGCGGAGGCGTTCGTCTGGGAGGCGCCGACGCCGGCACCGCTCGCCTCGGAGACGAACTCCGTGGGCGCGTCGAGCGCGTCGGGGTCGGGACGCGCTCCCAGCCGCTCGTTGGCGTCGTCGCGGGCCGTGGCGGCCCGGGCGGACGCCACCGCGCCGACCGCGCCGACGGTGGCCATCTGCTCGGTGCGGTCGGTGGTGAACGTCGCGAACTCGTCGGTCGGCACCTGCACCTGCGGGTGCCGGACCTGATGGGTGATCGTCAGCATCAGCCCGAGCAGCAGGTAATTCGAGATGAGCGACGAGCCGCCCTGGGAGACGAACGGCGTCGTCAGGCCCGTGAGCGGCAGCAGCCGCGTGACGCCGCCGATGATGACGAACACCTGCAGCGCGAAGACGAACGCGAGGCCGGCTGCGAGCAGCTTGCCGAACGGCTCGCGGGACGCCAGCGACGCGCGCAGCACGCGGGCCACGATCACCAGGAAGATCAGGATGACCGCGAACAGACCGACGAGGCCCAACTCCTCGCCGATCGCGGCGGAGATGAAGTCGTTCTTCGACAGCGGCGTGAGGTAGGGGCGTCCCTGGCCCCAGCCGGTGCCGAACAGGCCCCCGGACGCCAGCCCGAACTGCGCGTTGATGACCTGCAGGTTGCGGCCGTAGTCGTCGAACGGCGTCAGCCACGACTCGAACCGGACGCGCACGTGATCGAACGCCGCGTACCCGAGCACGCCCATCGCGATCAGCATGAGGAAGCCGAGCAGCGCCCAACTCGGCCGTTCGGTCGCCACGTAGAGCATCATCACGAACAGACCGAAGAACAGCAGCGCCGTGCCGAGGTCCTTCTCGAAGACGAGGACGATCAGGCTCGTGCCCCACATGATGAGGATCGGCCCGAGGTCGCGCGCCCGCGGCAGGTCGATGCCGACGAACCGGTGGCCGGCGAGCGCGAGAACGTCCCGCTTCTCGGTGAGGTAGGCCGCGAACGCGATCGAGAGGACGATCTTCGCGATCTCCGCGGGCTGGAAGCTGAACTGGCCGATGCGGATCCAGATCTGCGCGCCGTGGCTCTCCGCGCCGAGCCCGGGCATGAGTGGCATCAGCAGCAGGACCATGCCGGCGATGAACCACAGATAGGTGAAGCGCTGCAGCCGACGGTGGTCGCGCAGGAAGAAGACGACCGCGCACAGCGTGGCGACCGACCCGATCGCCCACATCAGCTGGAGGTCGGCGCTGTGCATGACGGGGGTGCTCGACTGGTCGAGCCGGTAGATCATCGCCATGCCGATGCCGTTGAGCGCGACGACGCTGGGCAGCAGCAGCGGGTCGGCATACGGCAGGCGCCAGCGCACGACGGCCCAGGCGACGAGGGCGACCACCGCCCAGATCGCCGGGCCGACGAACCAGCCGTCGGCCAGCTTGCCGTACTGATTGAGCATCGTGATCAGGTACCCGGCGACACCCAGGGCGACGCCGATCAGCAGCATCACCAACGACGCGAAGCCGCGCTTGCGGTAGACGACGATCTCGGCCATGTCAGCAGTCCTCCGGCGTCGTGACCTGCGTCTGCGTCGGGGTGGGGGTGGGGCTGGGCGTCAGCGCCGGGCTGGGCGTCGCGTCGGGGGAGGCGGTGCCCGTCGGGACCGTCGGCACGGTCGGCGTCGGGGTCGGGGTCGGGCTCGGGGTGACGGGCGGCGCCGTCCGCGCCCGGGCGCGGGCCTCCCGCTGGGCGACGCACTTGGCCGCCTTCTGCCGCAGCATGTCGATCGTGGTGTCGGCCGCGGCCAGGTTCTCGACCTTGATGTTCCCCCGGACGCGTTCGGCGTAGTAGGGCGGCAGATCGCCGATGCGTGTGGTGTCGCTGCGGACGATCGACGACAGGTCGAAGTTCAGCACCCGGTCGGGGACGCCGCGGTAGACCGCGACCACGTCGTCGTCGGGGCCCACGTAGTACTGCGTCTGCGTGTAGGAGTACCAGCCCCACGCCCCGCCGCCCAGCACGAGCAGGGGGATCAGCACGACCAGCAGCATGCGCGCCCAGCCGGCGAGCCCGCGGCGTCCGGCGAGCGCGTAGCGCTCCTCTTCGTCGTCCCGTTGGACGCGGCCCGCGTCGTCGCCGGCCGCCGCGGCGTCCGTCGCGCCGGACTTCTCGACCGGCGGCAGGGCCGCCGTGTGCTCGGGTGTCGCGGGGATGCTGATGTTGCGTGCGGCCCCGATGACCGCGGTCTCGCCGTCGGGCGGACCGTCGACCATGTCGGCGATGATGATCGTGATGTTGTCGTAGCCGCCGGCCTCGTGGGCGAGGTCGACGAGGGAGTCCAGCGTGCGGTCGCGATCCTCCTCGCCGAGGAGGCGCGCGATCTGCTGATCGGTGACCAGGCCGCACAGGCCGTCGGAGCAGACCAGCAGCCGGTCGCCCGGGCGGACGTCGAGGATGCCGAGGTCGGGCTGGTGCTGCGGGTTGCCGTTGAGGACGCGCAATACCAGCGAGCGGTGCGGGTGCTCGAGGGCCTGCGCCTCGGTGATGCGGCCCTCGTCGACGAGCGTCTGCACCCACGAGTGGTCGCGCGTCACCCGGCGCAACTGGCCGTCGCGGAGCAGGTAGGCCCGGGAGTCGCCGATGTTGATGACGGCGAGCGTGCCCTCGACGAGTGCGAACCCGCAGACGGTGGTGCCCATGCCCTCCAGGGCCGAGTCGTCGGCGACGAGGTCGGCGATGTGCTGGTTGGCCTGCGTCAGGGTCGCACCGAGGACGCCGAGCAGCGCCGCCTCCCGCGTGCCCAGATCGCCCGTGCCCTCGGGGGCCGTGTCGTCGGGGTCGGACGCCAGCCGCGCTTCGTCGGCGGCGTCGTGCTCGCGCGCCTGGATGGCGACCCGCTTCTCGGCCTCGGTGAGCAGCCGGGTGAGGCCCTCGTCGGAGGTGCGCAGGTGGTCGATCGCGACCGAGGACGCCAGGTCGCCCGCCGCGGCCCCGCCCATGCCGTCGGCGACCATGAGCATCGTCGGCGAGACGTACCCCGAATCCTGGTTGGTCTTACGAACCAGGCCGATCTCAGAGTGCGCCGCGTACCGGAATGACAGGGCCATGGGTCACTTTTCCACGATCATCGTGGTCCGGCCGATCCGCAGGGTGTCGGAGAGGCCGAACGGGGTGGCGGTGGTCACCCGAGCGTCGTTGAGGTAGGTGCCGTTGGTCGAGCCGAGGTCTTCCACGAGATAGCCGTTGTCGCCCCGGACGATGCGGGCGTGCCGGGTGGAGACGTAGTCGTCGTCGAGGATGAGCTGACAGTCGTTGCTGCGGCCGATGCGCAGGGAGTCGCCCAGCGGCATCGTGAGGCCGGTCTGGGCGCCCCGGGTGATGCGCAGCGTGGTGGGCATCTTGCGGTCGGCGCGGCGGGCGCGCCGGCTCTTCAACTGGGTGGGCGGCACCTCGGAGGCGACGGCGGCAGCGGAGACCCGGCGCCCGAAGAGGTCGGTGCGGATGACGTTGCAGGCGAACAGGACGAACAGCCACAGCAGGGCGAGGAACGCGAACTTCAGCGCGAGGACGACGAGCTCAGACATCGCTCACCGGCGATCGGACCAGGAGGCGGGTGTTGCCCATCTCGATGCGGGAGCCCTCGTGGAGGCCGGCGCTACGGACGCGCTGGCCGTCGACGAGGATGCCGTTGGTGGAGCCCATGTCTTCGATGGCGATGTGCTGGTCGTCGCCGAACCCCTGGACGACCACGCGCGCGTGCAGGCGGGAGATGCCGGGGTCGTTGATGCGGACGTCGGCGTCGTTGCCCCGGCCCAGCGTGAAGCCGGGCGGCATCAGCGGGTGCCGGATGTTGTTGACTTCGAGCACCAGGTTCGACCGGCGCAGGACGCCGCTGCTCGCCGGGTCGGCGTTCACGATCGCGACGGCCGCGCTCTCGACCGTGAAGCGTCCGGTCGGCAGGTCGGACGCCAACTCGTAGGCGACGGTGACCGGGCCGTTGAAGATGTAGCCCTGATTCGAGGCGTACTCGCGGAGCTGGGGCAGGATCTCGGCGTTCAGCGTGCGCGAGTAGGGGGTGAGCCGGTCGTAGTCATGCTGGCTCAGGCCCACGGTGAAGTCGTTGGGGACGAGCTTGCGGTCGCGCGAGAGCAGCTTGGCCTCGGAGTCGAGTTCACGCTGCAGCCGCGCGGTGATCTCGACCGGCTGGACGTCCCCCTTGAACGCCCGCGCAAACGCCCCGCTGACGGCCCCCTCAAGCTTGCGCTCGAGATTGTCGAAGACCCCCATTGAGCCCCCTTTCGAACTGTCATTGGGCGACGAAGCAGGCCCTAGCCTAGCCCGAACGGTCCCCGCCGCCACCCCCTCGAGCGTCGAGCCCCGACCGATCGGCCGACAACCAGACCGTGGGCCGACCGCCTTTGGACGGTGGTGGGACGCCGGGCCCCCGTGTGCGTTTCTACCTGACGTTCTCCACCCTCTGGGGTGGAGAACGTCACACGGGTCGAGCGCGTGCGTGATGTCTGCGCGCATGTCGGTGAGCGATCCGGCCCCTGCTAGGGGCGAAGCCCTCCACGGGCTCGGTCGTCGGGCAGAGCCCGGGGGCTGGTGGACGCCCCGGACGCCGTCCTCACGTCCGCCGCGTGGCATCCGGCCGCGTCCCGGAACGGTGCCGCTGAGATTGAGCCCCGCGGAGATCGAGCCCCGCGGAGATTGAGCCGCGCGGAGTGCAGGGCGCTGGTCCGCCGGCGGGCCACAGGAAGTGTTCGTCCGCCCGCGGATCGGGTACTGCGCGGACCGGCGCCGACGGCGTCCGCGTCGATGCTGCCGCGCGAGGGGCTGTCGAGGAACGGGCGCTCAGGAATGACAGCGGTCCGCGGGTCAGTGACCGGGTGGCATGCCGGGTTCGATCGGGCGGTCCCCACCCTCAAGGACGCCGCGGGCACGGCCCTTCCCGTATCCCGGACGCCGCCGGTGCGGCCGTCCGTGGGTCCGGAATGCCGGACGTCCGCGAGGGGCCGTGTGACGTTCTCCACCTCAGAGGGTGGAGAACGTCAGGTAGAAACGCACACGGG